>JBKPFD010000117.1:0-5160 GCA_046729155.1 Actinomycetota bacterium | reverse complement strand
GGTGGACGCACCGTAGGCGGGGGCGGATGAGAGGCCCGTGAGAACGCCTGCCGCGCCGCTCAGCGTCGTTTCATCGAGCCTCCCTACGCTAGCGTCCGTTCCAGCATCCGACCCTGGAGGCATCTGTTGAAGAGGCGCACGCTCATCATCGTGGCGGGGGTCGTGGCCGTTCTCGCGCTCGCGCTCGGCGGCGTGGCGATTGCCGGGGGGAGCGGGGCGTTCGACGACGAGGGCAGCCACAGCGGCCCGCAGGCCGACCGGGCGAAGGCGGCCGCGGTGCGGATCACGCACGGCGGCACGGTCAACGCCGTCGAGCGTGACTCCGAGAAAGGCGCCACGTACGAGGTCGAGGTCACGCGCCCCGACGGGAAGACCGTCGACGTCCGCCTCGACGCGTCGTACAAGCTCGTCGCGGTCGACGGCGACTCGGAGCAGAACGACTCCGCCGACGACGAGTAGCCGAGTCGGCGGGGCCCGGAGCCGCACCGGGCCCCGCCTCTCATCCGGCTCTCATCTTCGAGAGCACAATGTGTCCGTATGCGCGCTCTCGTGGTCGAGGACGAGCTGAAGATGGCCGCGCTGATCCGGCGCGGTCTCGTCGAGGAGGGCTACGCAGCTGACGTCGCGCGCACGGGCGAGGACGCGGTCTGGATGGCGCAGGCGACGCCCTACGACGCGATCGTGCTCGACGTCATGCTCCCCGGCGCGGACGGGTTCTCGGTCTGCCGCCGCCTCCGCGAGCAAGGCGTCTGGTCGCCGATCCTGATGCTGACGGCGCGCGACGGGGTCGACGATCGCGTCGCCGGCCTCGACAGCGGCGCCGACGACTACCTCACGAAGCCGTTCTCGTTCGCCGAGCTCCTGGCTCGGCTGCGCGCGCTGGCCCGCCGGGGTGCGCCCGAGCGCCCGACTCTCCTCGAGGTCGGAACGCTGCGGCTCGACCCTGCGACGCGGCACGTCTGGCGCGGCGACTCGGGGATCGAGCTCTCGCCGAAGGAGTTCGCGCTGCTCGAGACGTTCATGCGGCGGCCGGGTCAGGTGCTCACCAGGCTCGACCTGCTCGAGCACGCGTGGGACTACGCCTACGAGAACCGCTCGAACGTCGTCGACGTCTACGTCCGCTACCTGCGCTCGAAGGTCGACCGGCCGTTCGGCGTCAGGTCGATCGAGACGGTGCGCGGCGCGGGGTACCGGCTACGTGAGGACGGCGGAGCGTGATGGCGCGCGTCCCCATCCGCGTGCGGCTGACGCTCGCGTTCACCGGCGTGATGGCCGTCGTGCTCGCGCTGACGGGTCTCTTCCTCTACCTGCGCCTGGAGTCGGACCTCGACAGCACGATCGACCGGAGCCTGCGCGGACGCGCCGATGACGTCGGCGCGCTCGTCCTCAACGGCGGGGCCGGGCTGCGCGCGGGCGGGTCGGATCGCCTGACCGAGCAGGGCGAGAGCTTCGCCCAGGTGCTCGGGGCGAACGGCGCCGTCGTCGACGGCACTCCGCGGCTCGGCACCCGCCCGCTGCTCGGGGCCGCCGAGCTCGAACGCGCGCGGCGCGACGCGCTCGTCGTCGAGAAGCCGAGCATCGCGGGCGAGGACGAGGCAGTGCGCCTGCTCGCGACGCCGATCCAGACCCAGCGGAGCCGGTACGTCGTCGTCGTCGGCACGTCCCTCGAGGCGCGCGGCGACGCGCTCGAGAGCCTGCTCGCGCAGCTCCTGATCGGCGGGCCGCTCGCGCTCGTGCTTTCGGCGCTCGCGGGCTACGGCCTGGCCGCGGGCGCCCTGCGGCCCGTGGAGTCGATGCGCCGGGAGGCCGAGGCCGTCTCGGCCGCGGAGCCCGGCCGCAGGCTGTCCCCGCCGCCCGCCGACGACGAGATCGGCCGCCTGGGA
The DNA here is from genome assembly GCA_046729155.1 of Actinomycetota bacterium. Taxonomy (GTDB): domain Bacteria; phylum Actinomycetota; class Thermoleophilia; order Gaiellales; family Gaiellaceae; genus VAXT01. The sequence goes on along the minus strand of JBKPFD010000117.1, from coordinate 3,277 downwards.
CGGACGCTGAACGCGATGCTCGAGCGGCTCGAGACGGCGCTCGAGCGCGAACGGCGCTTCGTCTCGGACGCGAGCCACGAGCTACGGACGCCGCTCGCCTCGCTCCGCACCGAGCTCGAGCTCGCGCAGCGGCGCCAACGCACCCGCGAGGAGCTCGAGGGCGCGCTGCGGTCGGCGGCGGAGGAGACGGAGCGGCTCTCGCAGCTCGCGGAGGACCTGCTCGTGCTCGCACGCTCGCAGGGCGGCGAGCTGCCGGTGCGCCGCGAGCGGTTGCGAGTGGACGAGCTGCTCGGCACCGTGCGGGAGCGGTTCGAGCGCCGCGCCGCCGAGGCAGGCCGCGGGCTCGCCGTCGATGCCGACGGCGTCATGGAGCTTTCCGCCGATCGGCTGCGGACGGAGCAGGCCCTCGGCAACCTCGTCGAGAACGCGCTCCGCCACGGGCGCGGGCGCATCAGGCTCGAGGCCCGCCGAGAGGACGGGCGGGTCGAGCTGCACGTGCGCGACGAGGGGCCCGGCTTCGCAACGGGCTTCATCGAGCATGCGTTCGAACCGTTCCGACGCGCCGACCCCGCGCGCACCGGCTCGGGCGCGGGCCTCGGCCTCGCGATTGTCGACGTCATCGCGCGCGCGCACGGCGGGGCCGCGCACGTGGCGAACCGCGACTGCGGCACCGATGCCTGGCTCGAGCTTCCCGACCGGCCGCGCTAGCCAGGAGGGATTGGCGGTCTCTGTTTTCGCCAAGCCCTCCTTTACTACATGTCGAGCCGCTCCTCCTCGAGGTCGAGGTCGCGCACGACGCGGCGCATGACGTCGTCGCTGATGCGTCTCTCGCGGCGGAGATCGAGCACGGCACGGCGCTCCGCATCGAGCAGCTCTCTCAGTAGCCGCTGGTAGTCCGTCGACCGCTGCTCGATCGCGCCGTCGTCGTCGCCGTCGAAGCGCGCCAGGAAGCGCGACCGGCGGAAGTCGTACAGCCGCCGCAGGCGGTCGGCGGTGTCCTCGCGCACCCAGTCCTCGTCGATGAGCTCGTCCAGGCGGGCGAGCGCGGCCTCGGCGGCGTGGATGCGGGCCTTCGTGTCCTCCTTCTCCTCGAGCATGTCGTCCTCGAGGTCGAAGACGCGGATGAGCATCGGCAGCGTCAGGCCCTGGACGACGAGTGTGCCGAGGATGACGCAGAACGTCAGGAACACGATCAGATCGCGGTCGGGAAACGGCGCGCCCGCATCGGTCGTCAGCGGTAGCGCCAGCGCGGCCGCCAGCGAGACGGCGCCGCGCATCCCCGACCAGGCGAGCACGGCCTTCGCCTGCCAGGAGGGGGCAGGATCGCGCTCGCGCAACATGTGCGGGACGTACATCGTCGCGAAGACCCAGGCGAGGCGGGCAGCGAAGACGGTCGTACCGACAAGCAACGCGTAGCCGACGAGCTCCGAGCTCGAGTAGCCGGAGAGGCTGTCCAGGATCCCCGGCAGCTGCAGCCCGACGAGCGTGAAGAGCAGGGCGTTGAGCAGGAAGAACGTGATCTCCCAGACGGCGACCCCCTGAAGGCGCATCTGCGGAGTGGTCAGCTCCGGCGTGTGCCAGCCCATGAAGATCCCGACGGTGACCGCGGCGATCACGGCGGAGACGTCGAGCGCCTCGGCGGGGAGGAACGCGAAGTAGCCGCTCATGAGCGAGATCGTGATCTCGAGCGGCGGGTTGTCGAGCCGGCGCCGGACCTCGCGGAGGACGAAGCCGACGGCCAGGCCGACGGCGATGCCGCCGACGACGTTGAGCACGAACTTCGCGCTCGCCTCGACCAGCGAGAAGCTGCCGGTCACGACCGCGGCCACGGCGAAGCGGTACGCGACGAGCGCCGTGCCGTCGTTGACGAGGCTCTCCCCCTCGATCAGCCCGACAAGGCGGCGGGGCAGCCCGAGCCGCTGCGCGATCGCAGTCGCCGCGGTGGGGTCGGTCGGTGAGACGATCGCGCCGAGCACGAACGCCGTCGGCCAGTCGAGGCCTGGGATGACCTCGTGCGCGGCCGCTGCGACGGCGACCATGGTGAGCAGGACGAGCCCGATCGCGAGCAGCCCGATCGAGCGGGCGTTCTCGCGCAGCTCGCGCAGCGACGTGAAGAACGCCGTCCCGTAGAGGAGCGGGGGAAGGACGGCGACGATCACGAGGTCCGGTGGCAGCTCGATGGCGGGAACGCCCGGAACGAAGCTGAGCGCCAGGCCGCCGAGCACGAGCGTGATCGGGTACGGGACCCGTACCACGTCGGCGAGCGCGAGCAGCGCCGCCGCTGCAGCCAGCACCGCCAGGAGCGTGATGCTGTCGCTCGTCGAGAAGTCCATCGGGGAAGCTTTAGCACTCGCTCGCCCGCGCCTTGACTGCCTTTTGGCCGAGGAGTAGCGTCGAGAGCGGTAACGAGCGTCTCGAAAGGTTGCCTCGTGCAGCGAATCGCCTCGTTACTGCGGCCTTTGGACATGTCCGGTGTCAGACGCCGGACGTGGCTCGGGACGACAGCGCCGTGACGGACGAGACCCCGGAAGCCGTCGAGGTCGTGGTCAAGTTGGCGCCGGACGCGGCCGGTGACAGCTCGCAGCGCAGGGCGCTGCAGGCTCGCGCGAGCGAGCTCGGCGTCCCGCTCGCGCCTCTGCACCCGTCGGCTTCGGACCCCGAGCTCGCCTCGTATGCGGTCGGGCGGGTCGACAAGGGCGCGGCGGACGACGTCATCGGTCAGCTGCTCCGCCTCGAAGGCGTCGAGGCCGCGTACGCGAAGGCCCCTGGAGCACCGCCCGAAAGGAGGGCACCAGATGTCCGCCAACCGTAATCTCGACCCGATCCCGCCTCCGGGCGGCGACCGCCCCGAGCTCGTCGTCGTCGCCAAGCCGGAGGCCGACCTGCGCGTCACCGCCGCAGGTCCCACGTCGCGCGCCGATGCCGATACGACGCGCCTCGCCCGCGTGCTCGAGGAGCAGGGTGCCGCGATGCGACCGCTCTTCGGCCTCAGCGAGGACCGCCTCCGAACGCAGCTCGAGGCGCTGCCGATGCCGTCCGCTCCTGAGGGCGAGGAGGTCGAGCAGACCGTGCCCGACCTCGCGCTCTTCTACCGGGTCGCAGCCGAGGAGAAGCGGCTCGAGGAGCTCGCCGACCAGCTCCTGGCCGACGAGCTCGTCGAGGCCGCGTACGTCAAGCCGGCCGGGGAGCCCCCGCCCGCGACGGTCGAGACCGTCGAGCGGATCAACGACATGCAGCCAGACCCGAACGACGCGCCTCCCGCGACGCCGAGCTACAT
>JBKPFD010000116.1:0-3106 GCA_046729155.1 Actinomycetota bacterium | reverse complement strand
CGCCGGCCTCTTCCCGCTCGACGACGAGCGGCTCCTCGCCGCGACCACTGACTCGGTCGGCACGAAGCTGATCCTCGCCCGGCAGCGCGGGCAGCTGCGGGTGTGCGGGATGGACCTCGCCGCGCACTGCATCAACGACGTCGTCGCGACAGGCGCCGAGCCGCTCTTCCTGCTCGACTACGTGGCGGCCAACCGCATCGAGCTCGAGCAGGTGGCGGAGCTCGTCGAGGGTGCCGCCGAGGTGTGCCGTGAGGCCGGCTGCGCGCTGATCGGCGGCGAGACAGCGGAGCTGCCGGGGATCTACCGCGACGAGGAGCTCGACTTCGCAGGCACCTGCGTCGGCGTCGTCGAGCGCGACCGGGTGATCGACGGCTCCGGGGTGCAGCCGGGCGACGCGGTCGTCGGCTTCGCGTCCGCGGGGGTGCACGCGAACGGCTTCACGCTCGTCCGCCGCATGCTCGATAGCGAGGACTACGACGGCGACGACCTGCTCGCGCCGACGCGGCTCTACCTCGACGACGTGCGCGAGCTCCGCCGGCGCACCGACGTGCGGGCGCTCGCGCACGTGACCGGCGGCGGCATCGCGGGCAACCTCGCGCGCGTTCTCCCCGAGGGAACCCGGGCCGAGATCGACTGGGACGCCTGGGAGCGCCCGCCCGTCTTCCACTGGCTTGCTCGGCACGTCGACGAGGAGGAGCTGCGGCGCGTCTTCAACCTCGGCATCGGCTACTGCGCGGTCGTGCCGGATCCGGGTGAGGGCCGCGTGATCGGCAGGATCGAGGCCGCGTGATCGGGGTCCTCGTCTCGGGCGAGGGCACGAACCTGCAGGCGCTGATCGACGACGGCCTTCCGATCGCGGCCGTGGCCTCGAACAAGCCGAACGTGCGGGCCCTCGAGCGGGCGCGGGCGGCCGGGATCCCGACCGCGATCTTCGAGCTCGAGAGCTACGAGACGCGGGAGGACCGCGACGCGGCGATGGCCGACTGGCTCGCCGGCCGCGGCGTCGAGCTCGTCGTCTGCGCCGGGTACATGCACCTCCTGCGGCCGCCCTTCCTCGCGCGCTTCCCGGGCCGGATCGTGAACACGCACTCGGCCCCGCTTCCACAGTTCCCGGGCCCGCAGCCGATCGAGGACGTGCTCGCCGCGGGGGTGAAGGAGACCGCGGCCACGGTGCATTACGTCGACGCGGGAGTCGACACGGGACCGGTGATCGCCGCCGAGCCCGTGCCGGTGCGCGAGGACGACACGGTCGACACCCTGCGGGCCCGTGTTCAGGCCGTCGAGCACAGGCTGTTGCCGAAGACCGTGCGGACGCTGATCGGATGATCGAGCGCGCCCTGCTCTCGACGTTCGAGAAGGACGGGCTCGCCGACTTCGCGCGCGGGCTCGCGGAGCTCGGCGTGGAGCTCGTCGCGAGCGGCGGCACTGCCGACCACCTCGAGGAGCACGGGATCGAGGCGACGCGGGTCGAGGAGCTGACCGAGATCCCGGAGCTGCTCGGCGGGCGCGTGAAGACGCTGCACCCCCGCATCCACGCCGCGATTCTCGCCCGGCGCGACCACCCCGACGATCTCGCCGCCCTCGACGAGCACGGCATCCGCCCGTTCGACCTCGTCTGCGTGAACCTCTACCCGTTCACGCAGGTCGTCTCGCGCCGCGGCGTCCGCGAGGAGGACGCGGTCGAGATGATCGACATCGGCGGCCCGTCGATGCTCCGGGCGGCGGCGAAGAACTTCGCGCACGTGGCGCCGGTGTGCCGCCCCGAGCGGTACGGCTCGATCCTCGCCGAGCTCCGCGAGTCGGACGGGCTCTCGCTGGAGACGCGGCGCGCCCTGGCGGCCGAAGCATTCGGGGTGACTGCCGCCTACGAGGCGGCGATCGCCCGCTGGTTCACGGCCGTGGACGCCTTCCCGGAGATCCTGACGCCGAGCTTCGTCAAGGCCACCGACCTCGTCTACGGCGAGAACCCGCACCAGCGCGCCGCGTACTACTCCGAGGCCGGAGCCCGGCGGCACCTGCTCTCCCGCGTCGGCCAGCTGCACGGCCGCGAGCTCTCGTACAACAACCTCAGTGACCTTTCCGCCGCGCGGCTGCTCGCGCTCGAGTTCACGGTGCCGGCCTGCGTCATCGTGAAGCATGCAAACCCGTGCGGCGTCGCGGTCGGCGGTTCGATCGAGGAGGCCTATGAGAAGGCGCTCGCCTCCGACCCGCTCTCTGCGTACGGCGGCGTCATCGTCCTCAATCGCCCTGTCTCCGACGAGCTCGGCGCCAAGATCGCCGAGCAGTTCGTCGAGGTGCTGATCGCGCCCGACTACTCGGAGGCGGGCCTCGAGGCACTGCGGCGCAAGCCGACGACGCGGATCCTCGTCGACCACGAGCGGCGCCGGTTCGATCCGTCCGAGCGCGACCTCCGGCGTGTGCTCGGCGGCATGCTCGTCCAGGACCGCGACTGGGGCACGACCGAGCGCGACGACATGCAAGTCGTCTGCGGCCGGCCGTCCGAGGCCGAATGGGGCGACCTCCTCTTCGCGTGGCGCGTGTGCAAGCACGTGGCGTCGAACGCGATCGTGCTCGCGAAGGACTTGCAGACGGTCGGGATCGGTGCCGGGCAGATGAGCCGTGTCGACGCAGTGCGGATCGCCGTCGAGAAGGCTCGCGAACACGACCACGACCTGGTCGACGCGGCGCTCGCCTCGGACGCGTTCTTCCCCTTCCCGGACGGCCCGCGCGTGGCGCTCGAGGCGGGCGTGACGTCGATCATCCAGCCCGGCGGCTCGAAGCGCGACCAGGACGTCGTCGACGCGGTCGAGAGCGCGGCCGCGACGATGGTCTTCACCGGCCGGCGGCACTTCAGGCACTGACGCGGCGAATTCTCGCCGCGGAGGCGATCTCATCTACTGACAGCCAGTGAAAGGAGACCGCCGTGCCCGACGCGACGATCAAGAGGCTCGACGAGATGGAGTCCTTCTACGACGGAATGGTGACGCGTGCCCGTGCCGAGCTCGGAGTCACGTCCTGGGGGATGCAGGTGTTCGCCTTCCCGCCGGGCTTCGACCAGTACCCGAACCACCACCACGGTGCAGGCGCCGTCGATCCCGGCCAGGAA
>JBKPFD010000115.1:0-4274 GCA_046729155.1 Actinomycetota bacterium | reverse complement strand
GCTCCCAGCTCTTGCCCTTGTCGTCCGAGCGATACACCCCGCAGTGGTTTTGCTGCCATAGGCGCTCGGGTTGGGCCGGGTGAACGAGCATCTTGTGCACGCACTGGCCGACCTCGGGGAACCGGTCGTCGGGCATGAAGTCGGCCGCCGTGCCCTTGTTCGCCGGCGTCCAGGACTCGCCGCCGTCCTCGCTGCGGAAGACGCCTGCGGCCGAGATCCCGACGTACATCGTCGTCCCGTTCCCCGGCTCGAACTGGATCGAATGAGTGCACATCCCTCCGGCGCCCGGCTGCCAGCGCTCGCGCGTCGGGTCGTCGAGAAGGCTCTGGACGACTTGCCAGTTCTCGCCTGTGTCGTCCGAGCGGAAGAGCACCCCCGGGGCCGCGCCGAGCCAAAGCGTGTCGTCCGGGCCGGGCTCGACGTGCCAGCTCTTCTCGAGCTTCAGGTCGCCGTCCTCGGGGAGCCCGAGCCCTTCCCCGCGCTCCCACGTCTTGCCGTCGTCGCTCGATCGCTGCACGGTCGCCCCGTAGACGAAGTTGTTCGCGGCCGCATACAGCGTCCCGTCGTGCCGGATCGCGTGAAACACCTCCCAACCCGGGAGCAGCTGCTCTCCGACCTCCCACGTACGCCGGTCCTCGTCGCCGTGGAGCACGAACAGGCCCTTGCGGGTACCGACGAGAACGGCGAGAGCCACGGGGGCTAGCCTAACCGCGACAAAGGAGTGTCAGTGGCGAAACTGAGCGACAGCGAAGCGCAGCTCTTCCTCGACAAGAACTTCGGCTCGGTGGCGACGATCCGCGAGGACGGCACGCCGCACGTCACGCCCATCTGGGTCGATTACGACGGCGAGAACGTCGTCTTCAACACTGCGGCGCCGCGCGCGAAGTGGAAGCACCTCAAGCGCGACCCGCGCGTGACCGTCGAGGTGCACCCGGCGGACGACCCGTATGCATACGTGACCGTGACCGGCACCGCCGAGCTGGACGAGAACGAGGAGGAGGCGAACCGGCACATCGACAAGTTGTCCGAGAAGTACCGCGGCATCACGCCTTACCAGGGCCACAACCCCGACGAGCGGCGCGTCATCGTGCGCGTGAAGCCCGAGCGCGTCCGCTCGCGAGGCCTCGGTTGACGGTCAGGATCTGCGAGGTCGGCCCGCGCGACGGCCTCCAGAACGAGCCCGACGTCCTGCCGCCCGAGACCCGGGCCGAGCTCGTCAACCGGCTCGCGGCCGCCGGGCTGCCGACGATCGAGGCCGTCAGCTTCGTCAGCGCCGAGCGCGTGCCGCAGTTGGCCGGCGCCGAGGAAGTCGTCGACGGCATCGAGCGGCGTGACGGGACGACGTACGCGGGTCTTGCCCTGAACGAGAAGGGCTACGACCGGCTGCGCGGAGCCGGCCTCGACGAGGTGCGCTTCGCCGTCGCCGCGACCGAGAGTTTCAGCAAGCGGAACGCGAATGCCTCGATCGACGAAGCGGTCGGCGCGGCCGAGAACGTTCTCTCGCGAGCGCGCGAGGACGGGCTCCGGTCGACCGTGACGATCAGCGTCGCCTTCGGCTGCCCGTTCGAGGGGCCGGTCGATCCGGACGCGGTCGTAGCAATCGCCGAGCGGCTCCGCGGCGCGGACGAGCTCGTCCTCGCCGACACGATCGGCGTCGCCACGCCGAAGCAGGTGCGGGCGCTGCTCGAGCGGGTCGGCGCGCCCGTCGGCGCGCACCTCCACAACACGCGCAACACCGGCTTCGCGAACGCCTACGCCGCGCTCGAGGCGGGCGCGACGACGCTCGACTCCTCGATCGGCGGGCTCGGCGGCTGCCCGTTCGCGCCGCGCGCGACCGGCAACATCGCGACCGAGGACCTCGTCTACATGCTCGAAGGCGACGGCGTCGACACCGGGGTCGATCTCGACGAGTTGATCGCGATCTCCGAGTGGCTCGAAGCGACCCTCGGCCGGCCCCTCGAAGGGCAGCTCTATCGAGCCGGTCGTTTTCCCAACGAGTAGAGCCCGACGCGCGCGAACTTGAGCTGCACGTCGCGCTCGTAGCTCATCCCGAGCTTCTCCGCGACCCGCCTCGAACGGTCGTTGCCGTCCTGGATGAGGGCGATGATGCGCTCCTCGCCGAGCTGGGACTGCGCGTAGTCACGCACGGCGGTGGCCGCCTCGGTCGCGTAGCCGCGACCCCAGTGCTGCCGGCCGAGCAGGTAGCCGATCTCGGTCTCGGTCGGCTTCGTCGCCTCGGCTCGCGCAAGGGGCGTCCAGGGATCCGTCTCCCAGACGAGGATCCCGCATCTGCCGAGCACCGCGCCGTCCTCCTTGCGCTCGATCGCGAACTGCCCGACGCCGTCCATGTCGAACACCTGCATGAACCGCTCGATGCGGGCCGCGGTCTGCTCGCGCGTCATCGTGGCGCCGCCCATGTAGCGCATCACCTCCGGGTCGGCCATGTACGGAGCAAGCGAGTCGACGTCGTCCGGCGAGAGGCGCCGCAGGACGAGCCGGTCGGTCTCGAGCCGCAGGCCGCTCAAGCAGCCGCGGGCACGCGCGAGGCGAAGCTGAAGACCGTGAAGCAGCGCTCGAACGTCTCGGGCTCGCCGGCGGCGAGGCGCACGCGGCGCTTGCGGAGCGCCTGCCGCGGGTCCAGATCGCCGGATGCGAGCGCGAAGAACGTGTCCATGTCCATCGCCGCGTCGAGGTTCGCGTCGGCGACCGCGCCCACCTCGGCGTGCATGGAGCCGTTCTCGAGACGAACGGTGAAGACGTCCTCATCGATGCGCAGCACGTACGCCTCGGTCAGCCCTGTGGCTGCCGTTGAGTCGAAGAGCGCCGGGAACGCGTTCACGCCCCACTCGGGATAGAGCTCGTCGCCCGGCTTCGGCGGCCCGAGCGACCGGGCGCCCCAGCGCGCTAGCGCGTAGACGACCTCCTGGAGCTCGGTGCCGTACTCGGTCAGCTCGTAGACCGTGGACGCAGCAGGCGGCGGCAGCTTCCGCTTGCGAACGACGCCCGCAGTCTCGAGATCGCGCAGCCGCGCAGCGAGGATGTTCGTGCCGATGCCGGGGAGGCCGGCGGAGAAATCCGTGTAGCGCTTCGGGCCGTGCAGGAGCTCCCGCACGACGAGGAGCGCCCACCGCTCGCCGACGAGGCAGAGCGCATGGGCCACCGGGCAGTACTGGTCGAAGCGCTTGGCCATAAGGGCAGTCTAGCAGGGAAACTTCGGATTGAGAAGCGAATACTTGCAAAAGGAAAGTAGATCATGTAGTTTCACAAGCTAGTGATCCCTAACGAAGAAAGGACTAGACCGTGATCGCTTCAGCTCGACGCAAGTGGCTGGGGCTCGCACTGCTCCTGCTGGTGCAGTTCATGGTCGTGCTGGACATCGCGATCGTGAACGTGGCCCTACCTTCCATTCAGACGGATCTCGGGTTCTCGCAGGAGAACCTGCAATGGGTGATCAGCGCCTACGCGCTGCTCTTCGGCGGCTTCCTGCTCCTGGGCGGCCGCGCCGCCGACCTGCTCGGCCGCCGCCGGCTCTTCCTGGTCGGCCTGGCCGTATTCACGCTGGCCTCGCTCGTCTCCGGTCTCGCCTGGAGCGAAGCGTCGTTGATCGGCGCCCGCGCGTTCCAGGGGCTCGGGGCGGCGATCGTCACGCCGGCCGCGCTCTCGATCATCTCGACGACGTTCGCCGAAGGCGAGGAGCGCAACAAGGCGCTCGGCGCCTGGGGCGCCATCGGTGCGTTCGGCGCCGTGGCGGGCGTCCTGCTCGGCGGCATCCTCACCGACCTCCTCAGCTGGGAGTGGATCTTCTTCGTCAACGTCCCGGTGGGCGTGTTCGCGCTCGTGGTGACGCCGTTCCTGATCGGCGAGAGCCGCGACGCGACCGCGAAGAGCTTCGACCTCCCAGGAGCCTTCCTCGTCACCGGTGGCCTCGTCGCCCTCGTCTACGCCATCACGCAGGCGAACGACTACGGCTGGACGTCGATCGAGACGATCGGGCTCTTCGCCGCGTCGGCGGCGCTGCTGGGGCTCTTCGTCGGCTGGGAGGCGCGCGCCAAGGACCCGCTCATGCCGTTCTCGATCTTCCGCCTGCGCACGCTCGTCGGCGCGAACGTCGCGGGCTTCATCCTCGGGACGGCGATGTTCGGCATGTTCCTGATGCTCACGCTGTACATGCAGCAGGTGCTCGGCTACTCGCCCCTGAAGACGGGCGTGGGTTACCTGGCGGTGGCGGGAACGGCGATCTTCTGGTCGGCGCTGGCCGCCCAGCTCGTCACCCG
>JBKPFD010000114.1:0-3334 GCA_046729155.1 Actinomycetota bacterium | reverse complement strand
CCTTGACGGGGTCAGCGGTCAGCGAGACGCGGAGCGTGTCGCCGATCCCGTCGGCTAGGAGCGCGCCGATGCCGACCGCGCTCTTGATCGAGCCGGCAAAGGACGTTCCGGCCTCGGTGACGCCGAGGTGGAGCGGATACGGCACGCGCTCGGACAGCATCCGGTACGCGCGGATCATCGTCGGCACGTGCGTCGACTTGACCGAGATCTTGAAGTCGTAGAAGCCCAGCCGCTCGAGCAGGTGCACCTCTTCGAGCGCCGCGGCCACGAGCGCTTCCGCCTGGTCGCGGTGCGCGAGCTCGTGCAGGTGTTTGGGCAGCGAGCCCGAGTTGGCGCCGATGCGCATCGGAATCCCGGCTTCGCGGGCCGCGTCGACCACCTGCTCGACCCGCTCCGGCCCGCCGATGTTCCCAGGGTTGATCCGGACGGCCGCGACGCCCGCGTCGATCGCCCGCAGCGCGAGGCTCGCGTTGAAGTGGATGTCTGCGATGACCGGGAGCGGCGACAGGCGCACGATCTTCTTCAGTGCGTCCGCGTCGTCGATCTTCGGCACCGCGCAGCGCACGACCTCGCAGCCCGCCGAGGCCAGCGCCGCGATCTGGGCGGTCGTCGCGGGAACGTCGTGCGTCGGCGTCAGCGTCATCGACTGCACGACGACTGGCGCTCCCCCGCCGATCTCGACGTTGCCGACCTTGATCGAACGCGTACTGGGCACTCGCTCGATTGTAGGCGGGGTCAGTCGCCCAGGCGGTTGACGTCGTTCGTGAGGCCGATGAAGAAGAGCAGCAGCACGAGGGCGATCCCGACGGCAGAGACGCGCTCGTACACCTCGCGGCCGACCGAGCGCCCACGGATGCCCTCGACGATCGAGAACGCGATGTGGCCGCCGTCCAGCGGCAGCAGCGGGAGCAGGTTGAGGAGCGCGAGCGAGAGGCTGATCAGGCCCAGCACCCACAGGTACGTCTCCGCCCCCTGCTCGAGCGCCTTCGACGAGCCCTGGACGATGCCGACCGGGCTCGAGATCTCCTTTCGCCCCTCGCCGGTGACGAGGCGCGTAAGGGAAGCGCCGATCTCGCGCGTCACGAGGCCCGTGAGCCGGATCGCGCGCCAAGTCGCGGTCGCAGGGTCGAGCCCGCTCGAGTCGAGCGCAAGGCCCACCCGGTAGCGGTTGCCGTCCTTCTTCGGCGTGATCGGGCCGATCGTCACCTGCGTGCCGCCGCGCTCGACGGTCAGCGTGATCGGGCGGCCTTCGGAGGCGGCGATCCGGTCCGAGACTTCTTCAGGCCGGACGCGGACGCCGTTGATCGCGATCAGCCTGTCTCCTTTTTGGAGGCCCGCCTTCGCGGCGGGAAAGTCCTCGTCGACCGCGGCGATGGTCGACTTCACGGGCCCGCCGCTGATCATGAAGAGCACTGTGAAGAGCAGGGCGGCGAAGAGGAGGTTGGTTCCGGGGCCCGCGAAGATGACGAGGATCCGCTTCCAGATGCGCTGTCGCCAGTACGCGTCTTGCCCGAGGCCGTCTCTCAGTTCCGCCACGCCGCGCCGGGCGCCGCGCAGCGCAGGCGGCGAGAGCCCGGTGTCGTCGAGCGCGCGTTCTACGTCGTCCAGGGCGGCGCGCGCCTCCTCCATCTCGCCGTCTGCAAGGCGGTGCTTGAGGCGTTCGAGCGGGCGGAGGAGCTGCGGGGCCTCGGCGAGGGCACGTGCGAAGTGCATGTCCACGTCCGAGGGCGCCGGACGGTGCATGCCTGGGATCTTCACGTAGCCGCCGAGCGGCACGGCACCGAGGCCGTACTCGATGCCGCTCCGCTCGACCTTGACGAGCGGCGGCGGAAACCCGACGTAGAACCGGCGCGGCCGCATGCCGACCGCGCGCGCCGTGAAGAAGTGCCCGGCCTCGTGGACGAGGACGAGCAGGCCGAGCCCGAGGATGGCGACGAAGATGTTCACGCAGCGATCCGCTCCGCCTGCTTCTCCGCTACCCGGCGGGCCTCCGCGTCGGCCGTCTCGAGCGCTTCCAGGTCGTCAACGGGCGCGCCGGACACGGAGGCGAGCGTGTCCTCCACGACCTCGGCGATGCTCGTGAACGGGAGCCTCCCGGCGAGGAAAGCAGCGACTGCAACCTCGTTCGCCGCGCTGTACGCGCACGGATACGTGCCGCCGAGCTCACCCGCGCGGCGGCCGAGCGGGAGCATCGGAAACGTCTCTTCGTCCGGCGCTTCGAACTCGAGCACGAGCCCGGCCGCGAGGTCGAGCGGGTCGATCGGCGTCGCATCCCGCTCCGGGTAGGTGAGCGCGAACGAGATCGGCACCCGCATGTCCGGGTAACCCGCGTGCGCGAGCGCGGCCCCGTCGCGGAGGCGGACGAGCGCGTGAACGATCGAAGTCGGGTGGACGACGACCTCGAGCTGCTCGTACGGCAGGCCGAACAGGAAGTGCGCCTCGATCAGCTCGAGGCCCTTGTTGGCGAGGGTCGCCGAGTCGATCGTGATCTTCGGCCCCATGCGCCACGTCGGGTGCGCGAGCGCATCGGCGCGCGTGACGTCGGCGAGCTCCTCGCGGGTGCGCCCGCGGAACGGGCCGCCGGACGCGGTGAGGACGAGTGAGTGCACCGCCTCCGGAGCATGTCCTTCCAGGCACTGGAAGGCTGCGGAGTGCTCGCTGTCGACCGGGAGCAACAGGCCGCCACCACGTTCCTGCGCTGCCAGCGCGAGCTCGCCGGCCGCGACGAGGCTCTCCTTGTTCGCAAGCGCGAGCGTGACGCCGTGCTCGAGCGCCCACAGCGTCGCAGGGAGGCCGGCGAAGCCGACGACGGCGTTGAGGACGAGGTCGGGCTCGACGCGGTCGAGGAGGTCGGTCAGGTCACCGCCGGCCTGGACGTGCTCGGCGCCGTGCTCCGCGGCGAGCGCGTCGAGATCGCTGGAGCCCGACGCGAGCGCGCACGCCTCGAGGCCCGGGTGCGCCTGGATGATGTCGAGCGCCTGCCGGCCGATCGAGCCCGTGGCCCCGAGGACGGCGATGCGCTTCATTGCCGAAGTGTACGGCCGGGTTGGCGGGTCAGTTTTGGTCGAGTTGCGTCTGCTACGTGAGGTGATCGCGCGCCGAGCCGCCGGGGGAACCTCCCGGTTCCCCCAAACCCCTTCCCCTCATCCGTGATGCCGTCGGCAGCACGGACAGGCCGCTTTGCGGCCGGCCCGAGAAACATGGCCGGGTCAGGCCTGGCCGAAGGCGGCGATGACGTAATACGCGGCCACCGCAGAGAAGAGCAGCGCGTCGATGCGGTCGAGCATCCCGCCGTGGCCGGCGAGGAGGCGGCCCGCGTCCTTCACGTTCATGT
>JBKPFD010000113.1:0-2397 GCA_046729155.1 Actinomycetota bacterium | reverse complement strand
ACGCCGATCCCCTCGCTCTCGGCGTCGGACACGTCCTCGACGTTCCTGTTCTTCGTGATGATGAGCTGGCGGCGCAGGGACACCGCCCGCGCATCCGCGTAGGAGGCGCCCGCGCCGAGGGCTGCGTCGACGGCCGCTTCGCAGAGAGCCCGCATCCGACCAGCCTAACCGTGCGGCTACACTGGGCTCGCGCGCTGGTGGCGGAATTGGTAGACGCGCAAGGTTGAGGGCCTTGTGGGGTTAAGACCCCGTGGAGGTTCAAGTCCTCTCCAGCGCATACCGCCCGGAGTCGAGGTCACGCTCCGGGCTTTCGTTTGCAGGTTCCGACAGGACTCGACTGGTGGCGGCTGCAGCCCGGCGGCTCGGAGTGGCTCGAGCGCCTGCCGCGGCTCGTCGCCGAGTGCGCCGAGCTCTGGGCGATCGAGGTGGGCGCCCCGTTCGCCGGGTCGCACGTCTCGCTCGTCGCGTCCGCCACGCTCGGGGACGGCACGTCCGGCGTCCTGAAGCTCAACTTCCCGGATGCCGAGAGCGAGCATGAGCCCGATGCGCTCGAGCACTGGGACGGGCGCGGGGCGGTGCGGCTCCTCGCCTCGGATCGCGAGCGGCGCGCGCTGCTGATCGAGCGTTGCCGGCCCGGAACCGGCCTCTGGGAGGTTCCAGACGAGGACGAGGCGAACCGGATCGCGGCGGGCGTGCTGCGGCGGCTCTGGCGGCCTCCGCCGGTGGAGCATCCGTTCCGCCTCCTCGCCGACGAGGCCGCCGGCTGGGCCGAGGAGCTACCTGCGGTCTGGGCGCGGCTCGGCCGCCCGTTCGAGCGCACGTTGCTCGACCAGGCCGTCACGTCCGCGCGGGAGCTCTCCGAGAGCCAGGGCGACGCCGTCCTGCTGCACCAGGACTACCACGGCGGGAACCTGCTTCGGGCGGAGCGTGAGCCGTGGCTCGCCATTGACCCGAAGCCGCTCGTCGGGGAGCGAGAGTTCGACGCCGCGTCACTGTTGCGCGACCGCCGCGACGAGCTCGCTGCCGATCCGCGACCGCAGCGGCGCGTTCGGCGGCGCCTCGACCTCCTCGCGGGCGAGCTGGACGTCGACCGGGAGCGGATGCGCGGCTGGGGCGTCGTGCACGCGCTGGCGTGGGGCGTGTCCGGAATCGGCAAGGTCGAGGAGGACATGGTCGCCTGTGCGCGCTGGCTCGCCGCCGGCTGAGCCTGAGATGCTTTGGCGGATGGTTCGGCTGTACGCGGTCCTGTGCGTTCTCGGCGCCGTCCTTCCGCTGTGGTTCTTCGGCTCGTTCCTCGCCGACGAAGGACTCGACTTCGGCGCGTTCGTCGACCAGCTGACCGCATCGGACATCGCGCTCTTCGCCTGGGCCGACGTGGTCGTCACCGGCCTCGTCGTCATCGTGTTTGCCGCTGTCGAGCGCGTTCGCCGCTGGTGGCTCGCCGTCGTGGCGACGCTGTTCGTCGGCCCGTCGCTCGGGCTCCCGCTCCTGTTGTTGCTGCGCGAACGCGAACGTACGTTTGACGCCGTCCACGCGGCCCGCTAGCCTATCGAACACATGTTCGCGGAAGGAGGCCCCGTGCTCACCGAGCGGCAGCGCCAGATCCTCGAGTTCCTCACCTCGTATGTCGACAGCCACGGCTATCCGCCGACGGTTCGCGAGATCGGCGAGGCGGTCGGCCTCGCGTCCCCGTCGACCGTGCACGCGCACCTCGCCAACCTCGAGCGCGCGGGGGTGCTCAAGCGCGACCCGACGAAGCCGCGGGCGCTCGAGCTCACGAGCCGTCGCGAGCAGCCGCTTGCGCCGCCCGCGAGGGCGGACGACGTCCACCGGCTCCCGCTCGTCGGCGAGATCGCGGCCGGAGGCCCGGTGCTCGCCGAGGAGAACGTCGAGGACTACCTCGCCGTGCCCGAGCCGCTGGCGCGCGGCGACGGCGACGAGTTCCTGCTGCGCGTGAAGGGTGAGTCGATGATCCAGGCCGGCATCCTCGACGGCGACTACGTCGTCGTCCGGCGGCAGCCCGAGGCTCGGAACGGCGAGATCGTCGCCGCGCTCGTCGGCGCCGACGAATCGGCCGACGAGGCGACCGTGAAGCGGTTCTACCGCGAGGACGGCCGCGTGCGCCTGCAGCCGGAGAACGACGCGCTGGAGCCGATCTACGCCGACCATGTCCAGGTTCTCGGGAAGGTGACGGGAGTGTTCCGCCGGCTGTGAGCGTCGAGGCTCTCAACCGGACGCTCGAGCAGGAGCTCAACGCGCTGCTCCGCGGCGTCAGCCTCGAGTGCCTCGTCTGCGGGGAGTTCGTGCTGCGTCGCCACGGCTCGATCTTCTGCCCGGAATGCGGCTCAGGACTCGGGGCCGCTGCCGGGAAGGCCGCGGGATCGCGGCTACAATTCG
>JBKPFD010000112.1:0-7012 GCA_046729155.1 Actinomycetota bacterium | reverse complement strand
GGGAACAAGTCGGAGCTCTCGGTCGGCTACTCGACGCTCTACGGCGACATGGTCGGCGGCTTTGCGCTGCTGAAGGACGTCTACAAGACGGACGTGTTTCGTCTCGCGCGGCACCTGAACGAGCGGGCAGGCCATGAGCTGATCCCGGCCTCGATCATCGAGCGCCCGCCGAGCGCCGAGCTGCGGCACGACCAACGCGACGAGGACTCGCTGCCGCCTTACGCCGCACTCGACCGCGTGCTCGAGGCCTACGTCGAGCTCGATCGCTCGCGGGAGGAGCTGGCGGCAAACGGCTTCGAGGCCGACGTCGTCGAGCGGGCACTCGCGCTGATCGACAAGGCCGAGTACAAGCGGCGGCAGGCGCCGCCGGGCGTCAAGCTCCGCCCCAAGGCTTTCGGTCGCGACCGTCGCGTCCCGATCACCAATCGCTGGAGCGGCTGATCAGGCCGCCGCGGCCGGGTCTTCGCGCGTCTCGTGGAGCGGCTCGCGCTTGTCGAGGCGCCGCTCGAAGGCCTGCCTGAGGTCCTCACCGGACACGCGCGTCTCGAGGCGCGGCCGCCGAGGCTCGATCCGAACGAAGCGCACGTTGTCGTCGCTTGCGCCGTAGCAGCGCGCGTAGCACTCCGCCTCGGTGAGCGGCCGTAAACGCACTGACCGGAACCTACTTCCTTCCACAGGGCGTCGTCAAAGGTCGACGACCGACTCGAGCTGGAGCAGCGGGGCCGCGCGACCGAGGAACTGCCGCGCCTCGAACGCCTCGGCGGGAGCCAGAGCGCCTCTCTGCGAGACCTCGTCTCGGGCTAGGCCGTGGGCCGCGCGCGAGAGGAGCAGCGCGGCCGTGCCATAAACGTCGCGTCCGAGGATCGTCGCCCGCCGCGCGCCTCTGGGACCGCGCGCCTCGGCGACGACCGTGAACCTCGCCTTGCGCCGCTTCTCGGGCGGCGGGCCCTCGCCGCCGACCTTCGTGCTCAGCCGGACGACCGACGCGAAGGTTTCCGCGAAGCGACCGACCACGGCGGCCGCACGCGGGGCTCGGGCGTACGACCGGACGTTACGGGCCTCCGTGTGCCGGGGGACGGTCAGCGGCTCCGGGCCGGGCCACTCGACGACCGTCCGCTCGCCCGACGGGAACCGGACGCGGCGAGTGCTCGCGCCGAAACGCGAGGGAAGCAGGACGCCGTTCTCCCAGGCCCACTGCGGCTGCTCCATGATCTCTGCGAGCGTCCGCCGCGAGCCGCGGCTCAGCACGAGCCCCGACTGGTCGTTCGCGACGACGACCTCGTCGAGCGGATCGAGCGCCTCCGCGGCGATGTCAGCAGCGAAGTCGCCCGGCGCGTTCGCGAAGGCGGTGAGGAGCACGACCCCGCGCTCTGCTGCGCGACTGCCGAAGCGCTCGTAGATCTGGCTCGAGTACGCCTGCTCGGTGCTCGAGTCGATGTAGTGGACGCCTGCGGCGATCGCCGCGTCCACGGTCGCGAAGCCTCGCTTCAGGAACGGCCCGGCCGTGTAGATGACAGCGAAGGCGCCCTCGAGGGCGGCGACGACCGACGCGTGGTCGGCCGCGTCGGCGACCGCGACCTCCTCGCCCGCATGGGCTGCATCACGAAGCGCCCGCTCGTCGCGCCCGAGGAGCCGCAGCGAGAGGCCGAGCTCGCGCGCCGCCTCGCAGACGAGGCGCCCGGTGTAGCCGGTAGCACCTAGCACCGCGATCGCTCGCCCGTCCGAAGCCACGCCGCCGGAGGATACGGTTGAGGCCGTGAAGCTGCTCGTCCTCGGCGGAACGAAGTTCCTCGGCCGCGCGGCCGTCGAGACGGCGCTCGCCCGCGGCCACGAGGTGACACTGTTCAACCGCGGCGAGACGAACCCGGATCTCTTCCCAGAGGCCGAGAAGATCCGCGGCGATCGGCTGGGCGACCTGTCGGCTCTTAGCGGTCGGGCGTGGGACTCCGTGCTCGACACGTCGGCGTACGTGCCGCAGGCCTCGCGCGCATCCGCGGAGGCGGTCGCAGACACGGCGGGCCACTACGTGTTCGTCTCGAGCGTGTCCGCTTACGCCGACCTCTCGGGTCCGGTCCACGAGAACAGCGCGCTGGCCCAGCTCGAGGAGGGCCAGCCGGACGACCGTCTGCTCGACGACTACTCGAACTACGGCGCGTTGAAGGTGCTCGCCGAGCAGTCGGTGACGGATGCCTTTCCCGGTCCGGTCGCGCTCGTGCGCCCGGGCCTGATCGTCGGCCCCCGTGACCCAACCGGCCGGTTCACGTACTGGCCTCACCGCGTCGCCCGCGGCGGAGAGGTGCTCGCGCCCGCGCCGCCGGAGGCGAACGTCCAGTTCGTCGACGTGCGCGACCTCGGCGCATGGCTCGTCGACCTCTCGGAGCGACGTGTCGGCGGCGCTTTCAACGCCGCGAATCCGGGGCTCTCTTGGTCGACGCTGCTCGAGACGTGCCGGGACGTGTCCGGCAGCGACGCTCGGCTCGTGTACGTCGATCCAGATTTCCTGCTCGAGCACGAGGTCGGCCAGTGGATGGAGCTGCCGATGTGGCTCCACGAGGACGAGGGCATCCACCAGACGGACGTCTCGCGCGCGGTTGCCGAGGGCCTGAGCTTCCGGCCGCTCGAGGAGACCGTGCGCGGCACCCTCGACGAGGCGGGCACGACCGATGCCGCCGGGCTGAAGCCCGAGCGCGAGGCCGCGCTGCTCGAGGCCTGGCGCGTCCGGACTTGAGCCACAAGGACTACTCGGCGACGCCGCTCGGGAAGAAGCTCGGCGCCAAGCCCGGCGCGGGCGTGGTCGTCTTCTTCACGGCCAACCGGGACGACCTCGAGCGCCGCTTCGAGAGCCTCCGCGAAACGCTCGACCCGGCGGACGGCCTCTGGATCGCCTATCCGAAGAAGGCCTCGAAGCTCGAGAGCGACCTCTCGTTCGACGCCGTGCAGGAGGTCGGGCTTGCCAACGGGCTCGTCGACAACAAGAGCTGCGCGATCGACGACGACTGGACGGCGGTGCGATTCGTCTATCGCCGCGAAGATCGTGCCAGTTAGCATTCCGCGTCCGTGGATGGGTTCGACTACGTGCACCGCGAGCGGGTTCGCTTCCGTGACGTCGACGCGCTCGGCCACGTCAACAACGCCGTCTTCCTCACGTACCTCGAGGAGGCCCGGATCGGCTTCCTGCAGCCGATCGGCGCCGAGGCGAGCGGGATGATCCTCGCGCGCGTCGAGATCGACTTCCGCGCGCCGCTGCGCATGGGCGACGAGCTCGAGATCGGCGTGCGCGCACTCGGAGTCGGAACGAAGAGCTTCGAGCTCGCGTACGAGGTGCGCGCGGGCGAGGAAGTTGCCGCGGAGGCGAAGACGGTGCTCGTCTCCTTCGACTACGAGACCGGGCACTCGGTCGAGGTGCCGCAGGCCTGGCGGGAGGCGCTGGCCGCCTGATGGGCGTCTTCGAGCGTCAGACGCTGTCGAACGGGCTGCGGCTGCTGACCGCGCCGATGGACCACGCCCAGTCGGTGTCGTGCTTCGTGATGCTCTCGGCCGGGTCGCGGTACGAGACGCCCGAGACGAACGGCATCGCGCACTTCTCGGAGCACATGTTCTTCAAGGGCACCGAGCGGCGTCCGAGCGCGCGCGACATCGGCAGCGAGGTCGACGGCATCGGCGGCGAGTTCAACGCCTTCACCGGCAAGGAGTACACGGGGTACTACGTGCGCTGCGCCGGCGAGCACCGGTCGATCGCGCTCGACGTGCTCACGGACATGCTGCGCAACTCGAAGTTCGACTCCGAGGAGATCGAGCGCGAGAAGGGCGTGATCGTCGAGGAGATGAACATGTACTTCGACACGCCCCGCGACTACATCTCGGGCGTGTACGACGACCTGCTCTACGGCGACCAGCCGCTGGGCTGGGACATCATCGGGCGCAAGGAGACGGTGCGCGCCGCGACCCGCGACACGTTCCTCGACTACACCGGTCGCTGGTACCGCCCGAAGCGGATGATCGTCGGCGTCGCGGGCATGGTCGGGGACGGGCTCGAGGCCGAGGTCGAGCGGCTGCTCGGGGACCTCGCGCCTGAGGACACCGGCGAGCCGGAGCCGGTCGCGTTCTCGGAGAACGGAACGGTGAAGATCCACACGAAGGCTTCGGATCAGGCGCACCTCTGCCTCGGCGTGCGCAGCTACCCGCTCGTGCACCCGGACCGCTACGCCTTGCAGCTGCTCGGCACGGTGCTCGGAACCGGGATGTCGTCACGGCTGTTCACCGAGGTGCGCGAGCGCCGCGGTTTGGCGTACTACGTCTATGCGATCAACCACAGCTACACGGACGCCGGCTCGCTGTACTCGCAGGCCGGCGTCGACATCGAGCGGATCGACGAGGCGGTCTCGACGATCGTCACCGAGCTGCGGAAGATCGCGCAGGAGCCGGTGCCGACAGACGAGCTGGAGAAGGCGCGCAACGTGGCAAAGGGGCGCTTCGTGCTGCAGACGGAGAGCCCCCACGGGCTGATCATGTTCGGTCTGCGGCGCGAGGTGCTCGAGGGCCAGACCGCGGAACCGGAAGAGATCCTCGAGGGCCTCGACGCCGTCACCGCCGACGACGTGCAGCGCGTCGCGCAGGACATCATCGGCGAGCAGTCGTTGAGGCTCGCGCTGATCGGGCCCTTCGAGCAGGACCAGCAGGAACGGTTCGAGCAGCTCTTGGCATAGCGCTCGCAATCGCGGCGGTCGCAGGCGCCGCAACCTTGTTCCTCCTGCGTTCGGATGAAACGGAAACGATCCCGTGGAGCACGACCGGGGACCTCGCCGCAGTCGGCCCGCCGACGCCTCGAAACGTGCCGTCCGTGCCGAGGGGATCCCGGCCCTGCGGCCCACCTCTTGCGCGCCTCCGGTCGGGCGGCGACCAGGGCGTCAACTCCGTCACACATGCCTACTTCGTGCAGGTCCGCAACACCGGCCGCCGGACCTGCGTCATCCACGGCCGTCCACTCCTGACGATTCCAGCCGAGAGCTCTGCTCCGATCACGGTCAGCGCCGGCGCCTTCGCGCTCGCCCCCGGCTATCCGGCTACCGCGCCGCCGTTCGGGCTCCGACCGGGGCAGACGGCCGGCGCGACGGTGCTCGAGACGTTCGTCTGCGACGGCGCGCGCGAGGAAAGACGGAAGGTTCGCGTCGCGTTCTCGCTTCCGAGCATGAGCGGTGCCGGCGCGGGCGTCGACATCTGGGTGTGCCGAAGCGGCGCGACCCTGTCGATCAGCCCGCTCTCGCCGCCGGAGCGTCCGGAGCCGAAGCCGCGCCGCTGGCCGCTCCGCGCATCTCTCGCCGTTCGCGGTCCGGCGGTGGCGGGAGATCGCCTCGACTACCTGGTGACGCTCGAGAACGTTTCCCGCGAACCGTTCCGCTTTCCCTACTGCCCGCCCTGGAACGCCGGAATCGACGGCGCGAAGGGGCGGGCGGGCGTCCTGAACTGCAAGCCGGTCGGGTCGCTCGAGCCGGGTGAAGAGGTGACCTTCGAGATGCGGCACGAGCTCGTCCCCCACTTGGCTCCGGGGCGCCACGAGCTCACGTGGTCGCTCGAGCAGATCGAGTTTCTGGACGACCGCATTTCGGCGACCGCTGAGCTCGACATCGAGCGAAAATAGGGAAGGTCGCCTAGCCCTCGCGGATCATCACAGGCGTTTCCGCCTGCTCGCGGGGTGGCCCGAGCACGCGCTCTGCGGGCTTCTGCTCCCGGGCAGCGCGGAGCACGGTCGTCCCGGCGAGGAGGTCGTGGAGCGCCTGGTGCCGCTCGGTGAGCGGGGCCAGCAGGAAGCCGAGGCCGGCGATGAGGACGGAGAACATCTTCGCGATCGCACGGCCGAGCGCGCGGCCGAAACCGAGCCTCGCGCCATCGATGCGGGAAACGTGGATCTTGAGCAGGAGCTTGCCGACCGTTCCGCCCGCGGCGGCCTCGAGGACGGCCGAGTAGAGCAGCGGAACGGCAAAGAACAGCGTGATCGAGACGGGGCCGACGAGGTTGTCGAAGACGCGGTCGTCGGTCTCCTCGCTCGTGCCGAGGATCCCCGCGACAATGCCTCCCGCGAACGCCAGGCCCATGAAGATGGCGAATCCGACCAGCGGCACGACGAAGAGATCGATCAGGAAGGCCGCGACCCGCCTCATCGAGCCTGCGTACTCCATCGATCGGTAAACGGCCGAGCCTGCGAAGTCGGTGCGGAGTGCGCAGGCATACTTGCCGTCGTGACGGGGTTCTTCTGGCGGCTACTCGAGCGCCTTCGGGTCAGGTCCCTCCAGCGGGGCGACTTCGGCTCGAGGCAGCCGGTCGAGAACACGGACGCGATGGCGGTGTCCGGGATGCGCGACGTCGACCCGAGCGGCAACCTCGGCGGCTACTCGTTCCCGCCGAACTACGTGCCGCCGACCGACGAGGGCCGTCCGCGCCACTGACCAGGGGTCAGACCCCTTAGCAAACGGGCGGTGCAGTCACGACGAGATTCCGCTCGTTGCGGCAGGACACGCTTGCTTGTGACGGTCTCGTAACGATTCCGGCGCACTTTGATCGCGGGGTCTGACCCCGTTACGGAGGCGAAACGTTTTCTCCACGGCTTGGACGTGGACTACGTGGACGTGGCCGACCTCAACGGCCAGAAGGTGCTCGCGGCCGCGGTTCATGTCGGCGAGACCCGTTTGATCGACAACGTCGTTCTGGAAATCCCGTGCCAGGATTCATCCTGGCTCGGGCGTGCAACTAAAGGAGACCCAAAGTGAGCACACCGCCCAAGGGGAAGCTGCCGCTGCCCGAGCTCGGGGAGATGAAGCGGCGCGGCGACAAGATCGTGATGGTGACCGCCTACGACGCGCCCGGCGCGAGGTTCGCCGAGGACGCGGGCGTCGACGTCATCCTCGTCGGCGACACGGCGGCGATGGTCGTCCTCGGCTACGAGGGCACGACCGTGCCGGTGACCATGGACGAGATGCTGTTCCTGACGCGCACCGTCGCGCGAGCGGCGCGCCAT
>JBKPFD010000111.1:0-6572 GCA_046729155.1 Actinomycetota bacterium | reverse complement strand
CGTTGAAGATCAGGTAGAGCACCGCAAGCGCGGCGCCGAGGCGCTCGGGCAGCAGGTGGTCGGGCGGCACGCGAAACGGGATCCCGGCTTCCCGGATCTTGCGCTTCGCGCGAACGAGCCGCTGGGCGAGGGTGGGCTCGGGAAGCAGGAACGCCCGGGCGATCTCGGGCGTCTGCAGACCGCCGACGAGCCGAAGGGTGAGCGCGACCTGGGCCTCGGACGAAAGCGCCGGGTGGCAGCAGGTGAAGACGAGGCTCAGCCGCTCGTCCGGAATCGTGCTCTCGTCCATCTCCTCTCCCGGCCGCGGAGCGAGCTCCTCGAGCCTGGCCAGCAGCTCGGTCTTGCGCTCGAGGTTCTGATCGCGGCGAATGCGGTCGATCGCCCGGTTGCGGGCCGTCGTCACGACCCACGCTCCGGGGTTGGCGGGGACGCCGTCGCGAGGCCAGCGCTCGAGTGCGATCGCGAACGCCTCCTGGACGGCGTCCTCGGCGCGGTCGAGATCGCCGAGGACGCGGGCCAGGTACGCGAGCGAGCGTCCCCACTCCTCCCGGAAGACGCGCTCGACCGCCTCTATGCGCCGACCTCCGCCTCTCGCATCACCACCGGGCGCACCTCGACGGCGCCGTGGCGCGCCGACGGGATCTTCGCGGCCCAGGCGGTCGCCTCGTCGAGCGAGCCGGCCTCGATCAGGTAGTAGCCGCCGAGCGCTTCCTTCGTCTCCGCATACGGGCCGTCGGTGACGAGCGTCTCGCCGTCGCGCACGCGCACGGTCGCGGCCGTGGCCGTCGGCTGGAGCTCGTGGGCCGAGACGTAGCGGCCCTGGTCCTGGAGCTCGCGGCTGAACGCGAAGTACTCCTCGTAGGCCGCCTTCTGGTCGTCCTCCGACAGCGTCTCCCAGACGCCCTCGGGATCGTGGATCAGGAGCATGTACTGCTGCATCGAAGCCCTCCTCGGGTTGGTTTCAGCATGACGACGAACGGCCGGCGGAGAAATCGACAGGTCACTCGACGACCGGACGGACCTCGACCGAGCCCCGAGCCGTGATCGGCGACCTCGCGGCCATGTCGATGGCCTCGTCGAGGTCGTCGCACTCGATCATGAGGTAGCCGCCGATCTGCTCCCTCGTCTCGGCGAAGGGCCCGTCCGTGACGACTGCTTCGCCGTTCTCGTAGCGCAGCGTCTTCGCGGTCGTCGCCTCGTCGAGCTCCCTCCCTTCGACCGACCTGGCCTTCTCCTGGAGGTAGTCGAACCACTCCATCCACTTCGGCATGACCTCTTCGCGCCGGGCCTGGATCTCTTCGGGAGTGAGCCCGTCGACGACCGAGGGGTCCGAATAGATCAAGAGCGCGTACTTCACGATGCCTCGCTTTCGTCGACGTAGACGGGGCGGACCTCGACGCCGCCGCGCGCGCGAGGCGTCGGCAGCTCCTTGGCGAGCTCCACCGCCTCGCCGATCGAGCCTGTGTCGACGAGGAAGAAGCCGCCGAGCGCCTCCTTCGTAGCCTCGTAAGGCCCGTCCTCGAGGACGATCTCGTCGTTCCGGAGACGAACGGTGGTGGCGCGATCGGTCGGCTGCAGCTCGTCGCCGCCGAGGAGCTTGCCTCTCTCGCGTGCGCGCTGCGCGAACCGGCGGTATCCCTCCCGGACGTCGTTCTGCTCGTCCTCGGGGAGCGCGGCCCACTCGCCCTCGTCCGCGTGGATCATCAGCAGGTACAGCATCTGCCCTCCTCTGTCGGTTGCAGCATGACGCGATCGAGGCGGCTCTAGGCCGCCTCGAAACGCCGCGCCAGTACGTCGTCGGCGAGCCGGATCCGCGGGTCGGCGAGGCCATGGCGCTCGCTCCGCTCGCGGATGCTCCGCAGGTGAGCCTTGCGTGCGGCCTCGCGCTCGGCGATCCGCTCGCGGTCCGGCTCCCGGTTGTGGATGAGGAACAACCTCGGCTTCATGTCACCCTCCTTTCCGTCGCTCTCGTCAAGACGACGAACGGAGGGGGCCAAAATCGACAACTAGACTCGCGACGCGACGCATGAGCTCCGAGGCCACGTTCCTCTTCGCAGACATCGCCGGCTTCACCGCGCTGACCGAGGCGCACGGCGACGAAGAGGCCGTGCAGCTCGTGGCCGACTTCACGGATGCCGTCCGAGCAGAGCTCCCGCCGGGCAGCGAGCATGTGAAGACGATCGGAGACGCAGTGATGCTTCGCATCGCGGACCCGGCGGACGCGATCGTGCTCGGGCTTCGCATCGTCGACGGCTTGCTGCGCGGCCACGCGGCACCGGCGGCTCGGGTCGGGCTACACCACGGGCCAGCCGTCGAGCGGGACGGCGACTACTTCGGCGGGACAGTGAACCTGGCGGCGCGTGTCTCGGCGGCGGCGACCGAGGGCGAGGTACTGCTGACCGGACACACGGCTGCCCTCGTCCCGGATCTCGAAGGCGTCTTCTACGAGCCGCGAGGGCGCCAGGAGCTGCGGAACATCCGCGAGCCAGTCGAGCTCTTCGCCGCCGTGAAGGTCGGCACGTCGACGCAGGACCGGCTCCCGATCGATCCCGTTTGCCGGATGGCCGTCGACCCGGATCGTGCCGCCGGGCGGCTCATGTACGAAGGCAGCGCCTACTTTTTCTGCACCCTCACCTGCGCCGGCGACTTCGCGCGGCAGCCGGAATTGTTCGTGGGTCAGGAGAGCGGTCCCGCCCGAACCTAGCGCGGTGGCGGCTCGGAGTCGCGCTCGTAGTCAGCGGCGCCACCGGCGAGGAGGTCGCCGCGCACGGCAACGTCGTCCTTGTGCGCCTCGTAGTCCTCTTCGGCGACGTCGCGCTCGCTCTCGGTCATACGCGTCTCCTCGTCGGCGCGCTCGAGCGCGTCCTTGCTCCACCACGCGCGAAACCTTTGCAGGAGGCTCATGCCCGAAGGCTACCGTGCTCTGGCCTCGGGCGAATTGGCTTTCCGCCGGATTTCCAGCATTGTTGACGGGCGGATGACGCTCGAGATAGTGGGCAGGGACGAGGAGCTTGGCTCCCTCAATGCCTTCCTCGACCAGGAAGCGGGAGAGCCTCTGGCACTCGTGCTCGAAGGCGCGGCCGGGATTGGGAAGTCAACGCTCTGGGGTGCCGGCGTCGAGGCGGCCCGCAAGCGAGGCTTGCGCGTCCTCTCGTCGCGCCCTGCGGAGGCGGAGCGTGGACTCGGGCATGTCGTGCTCAGCGATCTCTTCGAGAGCGCGCTCTCCGAAGTGCTGCCTGCCTTGTCCACCCCGAGGCGCCACGCGTTGGAAGTCGCATTGCTCCTGGACGAGGCGAGCGAGCGCCCGGTCGACCCGCGCACGCTTGGCGTCGCAGTTCGCACGGCACTGGAGACCCTCGCCGAGAGGACACCGGTTGTGCTTGCGGTCGATGATGTCCAGTGGATCGACCCGTCCTCGAGTGGCGCCCTTGCGTTCGCGTTACGACGGATGAATGCCGACAGCGTTCGTCTGCTCCTCGCACGGCGGCTCGTCGACGGAGGACACCCGTCGGAGCTCGAGCGAGCACTCGAGCCGGAGAGTGTCAACCGGCTGTCGGTCGGGCCGCTGAGCGTCGGTGCCCTCCATCGGTTCCTGCACGACCGGCTTGGCTGGCCGTTCCCTCGCCAAACGCTGCTCCGCATTCACGAGACCTCGGATGGAAACCCGTTCTTCGCGCTGGAGCTGGCTCGGGCTCTCGGCCCGGATGTGGACCCCACGCAGCCGCTCCGGGTTCCCGAGACGCTCGAAGAGCTCGTGCGCGCGAGGCTCGCCGGTCTCTCCGCCGCCACCCGAGAAGCACTTGAGCTCGCATCAGCGGTGGGGGCACCCTCGGCGTTGCTCCTCGAGCGGGCGGGGATTGCGCCTGACGCCCTCGAAGCGGCAGTCGCCGCGAACGTCATCGAGCGCGAGAACGGGATCGTTCGCTTCACCCACCCGCTGCTTTCCTCAGTTCTCTATCAGAGCCTGTCCTCCGACGCGCAGCGGCGAAGCCTGCACGGACGGCTGGCGGAGATGGTCGACGACCCGATCGCCCGCGCCCGGCATCTCGCGCTGGCGACGGACACCCCGGACGCGGAGGTCGCACTTGCGGTCGACGACGCTGCGAGGCTGGCCGCAAGCCGCGGCGCGTCGGCCGTCGCCGCCGAGCTCGGCGAGCATGCGCTCCGGCTGACGCGGTCGGACGCGGGCGGCGAACGTCATCGTCGAGCGCTCGCGGCGGCCCGCGCGCACCGCAATGCGGGAGAGTGGACACGGGCCCGAAGCATCGTCACCGACCTCCTGGCACAGGAACGAACGGGGTCTCTGCGCGCCGAGGCTCTCGTCTTCCTGGCCCAGCTCGAGAGCGTCGACCGCGCCGTTGAGCTGCTCGAGGAAGCCCTTCGCGAGGCGACCTCGCGCCCGGCGCTTCAGTCGGTCATCCACTGCCGACTGGCCTGGGTTGGGCGTTTCAGGAAGGGATACGCGGGGGCGCTCGAGCACGCCCGCGCTGCGCTCGTGCTCGCGGAGGACCTGGACGAAGACGCGCAGCGAATGCGCGCTCAGGCGGTGCAGGCTGTACTGGGATGGATCGTCGGCGAGGCGGAGGCGCCAAAGCTCCTAGCGCGAGCGCAGGACTTTGCGACTGCCGTAGGCGGCGAGCAGCTGGTGCAAGAAGCGACGATGGCCGTCGTGAACACCCTCGCGTTCTCCATGAGCCATGGCGAAGCCCGCTCCTTGCTCGAGCGCGAGCACCGGGAGTGGGTCGAGCGCGACGAGCCGCGGAGCGCTCGCGCGCTCTGGGGCCTCTCGTGGGTCGAGTTCTGGGCCGGGCGCTGGGCGCTCGCGGCCGAGCACGCCGCTCGGGCTCGCGACATCTCGGTCCAGTACGGCCTCGAGGTGCCGCAGGACCACCTTCCCATCGCGTTCATCGCCGTCCATCGCGGCCAGCTCGAGCTCGCGCGCGAGCACTCGGAACGAGGCCTCGAACTGGCTGATGAGCAATTCGGGCTCCACCCACCGCAACACATGGCGATCCTGGGGCTCGTCGCGCTCGGAAGCGGAGACGCGCTCGGCGCCTCTGACTGGCTCGGCAAGGCCGACCGGCAGGCAGCTGCCCTCGGTTGGGGCGAGTCGAGCATCCGCTGGTGGAGTGCCGACCACGCCGAGGTCCTCCTCGAACTCGGCCGGATCGACGAAGCGGCCCGAGCTCTCGCTGTCTGGGAGGCGGACGCAGCGCGACTCGGCCGTGAGTGGGTGCTCGCGCACGTGACGCGAGGCCGTGGTCTCGTCGCCGCCGCCGAGGGGTACGTCGATCGCGCCGTTTTCCTGCTTCAGCAGGCGGTTACAAAGCACGAGAAGGTCGGCGATCCCTTTGGCCGGGCACGAGCGCTGCTCGCACTCGGGATCGTCCGGCGGCGGACGCGGCAGAAGCGCGGCGCACGCGAGGCGATCGAGGCTGCGCTCGCCGGCTTCGAGCAGCTCGGCGCCGCCACGTGGGTCGAGAGGGCGCGCGGCGAGCTCGGGCAGATCGGTGGGCGTACTCGCCAGGAGGGCCTGACAGCGGCGGAGCGCCGCGTCGCCGCGCTCGTCGCCGAGGGCCGGACGAACCGGGAAGTCGCTGCTGCGCTCTTCCTCACCGAGCGGACGGTTGCGGGCCACCTGACCCGCGTCTACGCCAAGCTCGGCGTCCGCTCGCGGACGGAGCTCGCCCGCGTCCCGCTGGGCTAAAGCCCCTTCCACCCGGAGCAAAGTCGAGACGTTCTGACCTTTCCAACGCCTCGCCCCGGCCCTAGCGTCGAAGGCCGTGCCGAGCTACATGGTTGAGACCTATCTCGCCCGCGGCGGTGCCGGAGAACGCACTACGCGAGAGCGCCGCGCACGCTCGGCTGCGGAGGAGCTGACGCGGGAGGGAACGCGCGTCCGCTTCGATCACCTGATCCACGTTCCCGAGGACGAGATCTGCTTCTTCGTCTTCGATGCTCCGTCGGGCCACGACGCTGCTCTTGCAGCGCAACGGGCCCGGCTCGTGCCTGTCCGGGTCGTCGAGGCGGTTTCGTCCGGAAAGGACGAGCAATGAAGTCGAAATGGGTTTGGGTTCTGGCACTCGCTGCGCTGGGTGCGGCCGTGTACGGCGGAACTGTCCTGGCGACGCCGCCGTCCGGGGTGACCACCACCCCCATTGCCATGGGGCGCTTCGGTCCGATCGACACGAAGGTCAAGACCGGCGCCTGGAAGGCCTCGATCAGGACAAAGGGAGTCTCGGACTTCCACGTCCTGCAGAACACGATCATCCCGGGCGGGACCTTCGGCTGGCACAGCCATCCCGGTCCCAGCCTCGTGATCGTCAAGGCCGGGACGGCGACCTTCTACCACGCCGACGACCCCACCTGTACGCCTCACGTGGTGCCGACCGGATCGGGATTCGTGGATAGCGGCGGCGCGGTCCACGTCGTGCGAAACGAGGGCAATGTCGATCTCGTGACCATCGTGGCCTCGCTCGTTCCTGCGGGCGCTGCACGGAGGATCGACGAACCGGATCCGGGTAACTGCCCCTTCTAGGCGTCGAATCACTGGAGGGCGAGCGCTGCTCGCC
>JBKPFD010000110.1:0-2033 GCA_046729155.1 Actinomycetota bacterium | reverse complement strand
AGGGCGCCGGAGACGGCCTGCGAGAAGCCGAAGTAGCGGATGAAGAGGCTCGGCAGGACGGCCACGATCGCCAGGTAGAGCGCGCCGGGCAGCGTCAGCCGCGTCAGGACGCGGTCGAGGTACTGCGCCGTCGGCGGGCCGGGCCGGATGCCTGGGATGTAGCCGCCGTGCTTGCGCAGGTTGTCCGCCTGGTCGATCGGGTTGAACTGGACCGCCGTGTAGAAGTACGTGAAGACGACGATCAGGACGCCCTCGAGCAGGAGATACCACGCATCGGTCGGCAAGAAGTGCTCGTTGATGAAGCCCTGCGTCTGCGGGAAGTACTGGGCGACCGTCGGCGGGAACGCCATCACGGCCGCGGCGAAGATGATCGGGATGACGCCGGCCATGTTCACGCGCAGCGGCATGTAGGTCGATCCGCCCGCGGTCATGCGCCGCCCGACCATCCGCTTCGCGTACTGGATCGGGATCCGGCGCTGGCCCTCCTGGATGAAGACGACGGCGACGATGATCGCGATCGCGATGATCGGGAAGAAGAGGCGCTCCATCACGCCGCCGTTGATCCACGCGCGGATGCCGATCGGCAGGCCGGTGAGGATCGACGCGAAGATGAGCAGCGAGATGCCGTTGCCGACGCCGCGCTTCGTGATCAGCTCGCCCATCCACATGAGCAGCGCCGTGCCGGCGACGAGCGTGAGCACGATCAGCATCGTCCGCCCGAAGCCAGCCTCGAGCGCGCCCTGGCGCTTGAAGAGGTATGCGTAGCCGAGCGACTGCAGCGCGGCCAGGACGATGGTGAGATAGCGCGTGTACTGGTTGATCTTGGCGAAGCCCGCCTCGCCCTCCTTCTGCAGCTGCTCGAGCCGCGGGACGACGACGGTCATCAGCTGGAGGATGATCGAGGCCGTGACGTACGGCATGATCCCGAGCGCGAAGATCGCGAACTGCGAGAGCGCGCCGCCCGAGAAGAGGTTCAGGAGGCTCAGGACGGTGCCGCTCTGCCCACTGAAGTAGTCGGAGATCGTCTCCGAGTTGACGCCCGGGGCCGGGATCCACGAGCCGAGGCGGTAGACGGCGAGGATCAGCGCCGTGAAGAGGACGCGGCGCCGCAACTCGGGGACGCGCCACGCGTTGGCGAGCCAGGAGAACACTAGGCTTCCGCTTCCTGAGGCTCGTCGGGCTCGTCGGACTCGACCGCGGGCTCCTCGGCCTCGGCCGCTTCCTCCGCCTTCTCGGCCTCTTCCTGCTCGGGGGGCGCCTCAGCTGCGGGCGCGGGGCGCTTCCGCTGCTTCTTCCGCTTGGGCTTCGGCTCCCCGCGCAGCCAGTTGATCGAGCCGCCGGCGCCCTCGATCTTCTCGCGCGCGCTTGCGGAGAACAGGTGCGCCGAAACCTCCAGCTTCTTGTTCAGGTCGCCGCCGCCGAGGATCTTCACGTCGACGCGCGTGGAGCGGATCAGGCCGGCCTGCTTCAGGTTCTCAGGCGTGACCGTGCCGTCGAAGCGCTCGAGGTCCCGCACGTTGACCGCCTGCGCATACGTCCGGTGCGGCCCCACGGGCATCGCGTCGTCCGAGTACTGGCCGCGCTGCTTGCCGAGCCGCATGTAGATCGGGTTCTGGCCGCCCTCGAAGCCGGGCCGCATCTTGTTCGAGCCGCTGCGGGCCTTCTGGCCCTTGATCCCACGGCCGGAGTAGCGGCCCTTGCCTGAGCCCATGCCGCGGCCGATGCGCTTGCGACCGCGCCGTTGGGCGGCAGGCTTGAGGTTCGAGAGGTTCAGGTCCTGGGCCATGCGGTCAGTCCTTCTCGACTTCGATGAGGTGACGGACCTTCCTGAGCATACCGGCGAGCTCCGGGCTTTCTGGGCGCTCGACGGAGCGGCCGATCCGGCCCAGGCCGAGCGCGCGCAGGGTGCCGCGATGGCGGGCGCTCTGCCCGATCGCGCTACGAACTTGCCTGATCTTGACCTTCGCCACTTTCCGTCTCCTCCGCGGCCGCAGGCTCTGCCGCCTCGGCCTCGGCCGTCTGTGGTTCAGCTT
>JBKPFD010000109.1:0-2176 GCA_046729155.1 Actinomycetota bacterium | reverse complement strand
CCGTCACGTTGTGCCACTCGCGCACCGCCGACCTGGGTGCGCAGACACGCCGCGCGGACATCCTGGTCGTGGCCACCGGCCGCGCGGGCCTGGTCGCCGCCGACGACGTGGGGGAGGGAGGGGTCGTGATCGACGTCGGGGTCAACCGCACGCCCGACGGGCTCCGTGGCGACGTCGACCCGGCCGCCGCCGAGCGCGCGAGGCTGATGACGCCCGTGCCGGGCGGCGTCGGCCCGATGACGATCGCGATGCTGCTGAAAAACACGGTGCTTGCGGCACGGTTCAGACGCGGAGCACTTGCGTTCCCTGGAGCCTGATATGGTTCCGCCGCTGTATAGGAAGTTCGGCGGCTCGGTGCCCGGGCCGTCGTTTCTTTGTAAGTAAGGAGGACAGTTTGGCTCAGGGCACCGTCAAGTGGTTTTCGAACGAGAAGGGCTATGGCTTCATCGAGCGCGAGGAGGGCGACGACGTATTCGTCCACCACACCGCGATTCAGATGGAGGGGTACAAGTCGCTGACCGAGGGTCAGCGTGTGGAGTTCGAGGTCGTGCAGGGCGACAAGGGCCTGCAGGCGTCGAACGTCCAGCCTGTCTAGCTTCCCTTTCGGAACCGATCGCGCGGGCCCCGCAAGGGGCCCGCTTCTATTTGGGGGGTTCCTGGAATGGCGATCTCGCGAGATGAGGTGCTGCACGTCGCGCGGCTCGCGCGGCTCGCGCTGACGGACGAGGAGGTCGAGCGGCTCGGCGGGCAGCTGAACGCGATCCTGGAGGCCGTCGGCAAGGTCGGGGAGCTCGACCTCGAGGGCGTCGAGCCGACATCGCATCCGCTCGACCTCTCGAACGTCTGGGCGGAGGACGATCCGCGCCCGTCGCTCCCCGTTGACGAGGCGCTTGCGAACGCGCCCGACCGCGAGGGCGGCTTCTTCCGGGTGCCGCCGGCATGAACGTCCGAACCGGACCTGTCTGGCGTCTGACACCGGACATGGCTCGCCGCTGGCTCAAATACAGGCGTCTATCTCGAAACTCACGCCGATCCGGACACGGCCGGTGTCAGACGCCGGACATGGCCTCCTGGAGTGACGGCGGATGATCGACACGCTGCGCCTGACCGCGAAGCAGGTGAACGAGCTGCTGACGGGCGGAGATGCGTCCTCGGACGAGATCTTCGTCGCCTACCGCGCCGCCATCGACGAGCGCGACCCCGAGCTGAACTGCTTCCTCGCCGTCTGCGACGACTCGCCCGGCGAGGGAATCCCGATCGCGCTCAAGGACGTGATCGGAACGCAGGGCATCCCGACCACCGCCGGCTCGAAGATCCTCGAGAACTACGTGCCCGTCCAGGACTCGACCGTCGCCACTCGCTGCAAGGGCCGCGGGCTGCGCATCCTCGGCAAGACGAACATGGACGAGTTCGCGATGGGCTCCTCGACCGAGAACTCGGCCTTCGGCCCGACCCGGAACCCGTGGGATCCCGAGCGCGTGCCCGGCGGCTCGTCGGGCGGCTCGGCGGCCGCGGTCGCAGCAGGCCTGGCTCCCTGGGCGCTCGGCTCCGACACCGGCGGGTCGGTCAAGCAGCCGGCCGCCCTCTGCGGCGTCGTCGGGCTGCGACCGACCTACGGAACTGTCTCCCGCTCCGGCATCGTCGCCTTCGCCTCGAGCCTCGACCAGATCGGGCCGATCGCGAAGACGGTCGGCGACTGCGCGTTCCTCTACTCGGTGATCGCCGGCCTCGATTCCTGCGACACGACCACCGTCGAGCTGCCGCACCCCGTCGAGATCCCGGAAGCCGAGGACCTGCGCGGCCTGCGCGTGGGGGTGCCGAAAGAGCTGAACGAAGCCGAGGGCATCGAGCCGGGCGTGAGCGAGGCGGTCAACGCGGCCATCGACCTCTGCCGCGAGCTCGGCGCCGAGGTGGGGGAGACCACGCTGCCGCGCTCGGTCGAGTACGGCCTGCCCTGCTACTACCTGATCGCTCCGTCGGAGGCCTCCTCCAACCTGGCCCGCTACGACGGCGTCCGCTACGGCCTGCGCGTGCTCGACGGCGACGTCCGCGAGATGTACATGCGCACGCGCGACGCGGGCTTCGGCGACGAGCCGAAGCGGCGGATCATGCTCGGCACCTACGCGCTCTCCGCCGGCTACTACGAGGCGTACTACGGCCAGGCGCAGAAGGTGCG
>JBKPFD010000108.1:0-3911 GCA_046729155.1 Actinomycetota bacterium | reverse complement strand
GAAGCTGCCCTATCGCAAGCTCGCGGGCTCGGCGGTGCTCGCGCAGGTGATCCGCGAGACGGGGTTCAAGAAGGCCGAGGACTTCTACATCGCGCTCGGCTCGGGCAAGCTCCAGACCAGCGTGATCGTCAAGAAGGTGCTGACGCGGCTGAAGACGGCCGGAGTCGCCGAGGAAGAGGCGGTCCCGCTCAAGCCGAAGACCCAGACGATCCCGAGCACCGATCTCGGGATCACGGTCAGCGGTCTCGACGACGTCCTCGTGCGGCTCGCCAAGTGCTGCACGCCGGTCCCGAGCGACGAGATCGTCGGCTACATCTCGCTCGGCAAGGGGATCACGATCCACCGCAAGGACTGTCCGAACGTGAAGACGCTGATGCGCAGCCCCGAGCGCTTCACCGCCGTGGAATGGGACGGCGGCTCGACGAAGAGCTTCTACGTTCAGATCGCGGTCGACGCGTGGGACCGGCCGCGGCTTCTCGAGGACGTCGCCCGGACGTTCGCCGAGCACGGCGCGAACATCGTCTCGTACGGCGGCACGGTCGAGGATCAGCTCGCAAAGAACTGGTACACGGCTGAGCTCGGGGACGTGAAGGCGCTGCGGACGCTGCTCACGTCGCTGCGGAACGTCGAAGCGGTCTTCGACGCCTATCGAGTGACGCCGTCGTAGAGCAGGCCCCCGACCTCGTTCACCGCGCGGAAGCGCTGGCCGTTGCGATGAGATTCGAGCGCTCGTCGATCTCCGAAGTCGGCCGGCTGCTCGGTGTTCTCGCCGCCTCGCGGCCGCGCGGGCGTCTGGCCGAGATCGGGACCGGGACGGGCGTCGGTGCCGCGTGGGTCGCGTCCTCGATGGGGCCCGAGGCGACCTTCGTCACCGTCGAGGCCGACGACGATCGTGCCGCTGCCTGCGCGCGCCTGTTCGCTGACTATCAACAGGTGCGCGTCCTCCACGGCGACTGGCACGAGCTCATGCCGCCCGAGGCGCCCTTCGATCTCTTGTTCTTCGACGGCGGGGGATACAAGCGCAGTCCACAGCAACAGATGCGGGCCGAGAGCCAGCAAGCGCTCGAGCTCGTCGCAGCCGGAGGCATGGTCGTCATGGACAACCTCACGCCGGAGCATCTCTGGCCTGCGGATGGGCCGGCGTGGCCGGATGCGCTCCGGGAGTTCTGGCTCGGCAGCGAGGCCCTCGTTGCGACGGAGGTCCTGACGACGCCGGACACCTCGGCGATTGTCGCCGTGAAGGTCTAGACGAAGAAGAACTGCTTCCACGCCGACCACCAGTCGTCGGCGCGGGAGACGATCGTTCGGTCGTCGAGGATCTCGACGCCGGGTTGGAACCGCAGCTTCTGCGGCAGCAGTGTCGCCATGAACTCGACCTTCACCTCGCACGGCCGGCCGGGATCGTAGGGCTCGACCGCCGTCAGGTCGGAGAGCGCCTTCTTCGCGCCCTCCTTGATCAGCTCGCGTGCGCGTGCGGGGACGACCATGCGGGCGCTCATCTGGCCGAGGCCCTTCTTGACCGAGACCGTCATCAGGCCGGCGCCGAGGAGCTCGGTCGCCTCCCGGCACACCGCGTCGTCGCCGGTCACGAGCAGGACGGGGCAACCCCAGTTGCCACAGAGGGCCGCGTTGATGCCGGTCTCGCCGACTCGCGCGCCGTTGAACCAGAGGTTCTGCCACTCACGTCCCGAGACGGTGTGGTTCAGGACGCCGTCGCGCGTCCCGGCCATCGCGTGCATGCCGACGAAGAGCGCCGCGTCGCAGCCCTGCTCGAGGAACTCCGTGTAGCCCGTCCATTCCTGCTGGACGACGAACTCGCAGGCCGGGTCGAGGTCCTCGGCGATCAGCGAGTTGAACGTGAAGCCTTCGCCGGCGCCGTGGCAGTCGACGACGACGATCTCGGTCGCGCCGGCCGCCTTCGCGCCGCGAACGGCCGCGTTGATGTCCTCGGTGTAGAGCTTGCGCCCTTCCTCGAACATCGCCATGCCGGCGTTCGTCTGTTCCCTGCGAACAATGCCCGAGACGCCTTCCATGTCGCTGATGATGTGGACACGCATCGGCGGGAACCTAACCCCTCAGGCCATGTCAGGTGCCTGGCACCAGACACGGCCGGGTCAGACGCCGGACCTGGCCGGAAATCACTCGATCGAGGGATCATCCCTCGAACGTGCGGGGTAGCTCGGACGAGGGATAGACGATCCGGGTCGCCCGACCTACAACGAGAAGACGGGGGAGAGGGTTCGCCTGCGGCGCCCGGTGATCTCAGAGGACGGATAGCCGGGCCGCCGCCGGCCTTTCACTCCCAGGCTTGGCGGTCTCGCTCCCCCGGCGACCTTCGTCAAGCGCAGTAGCCGCCTGCCGATAAGCCATTCATGGCTCGAGCAGTTCGGCTTGGACGGGCGTTTGTCGTGATCGTGGCCGGCATCGTCGCCGGCGTCTCGCTCTACGTCGGCTTCATCCAGGCCGGCGTAATCCGGAGCCCGTTTGCGCCTGTCCTCCAGGGCGACCTCGACGCGGCGCGCAGCGATCGACCCGGGCTGCGCGTCCTCTTCGTCGGGAACAGCATGACCTACTACCACGGGATGCCTCAGATGGTCGAGAAGCTGGCGATCGGCGGCGCGGGAACTGAGCCGCTCTTCGCAGTCTCGTACACGAGACCGGGCTGGACGCTCGAGGAGGCGGCGGCGGACGACCGGCTCGCCCAGCTGATCCAGAGCGTTCCGTGGGACGCATTGGTCCTCCAGGAACAGACCGGCCGAGCAACCGCGTCAGCGGACTGGCTCCGGTACAAGACGATCCCGTACGCACAGGAGCTCCAGCGCCCGATCGCGGCTCACGGAGGCCGCACGCTTCTCTACATGACGTGGTACACGAGATCCGAGGGCGATCTTGGATCGTTGCTCTCGACATCGGTGGCGCCGGTTGGGTCCGCGCTGGGCGAAGCTCACTGGCGCCGACCCGAGCTGCCGCTCCTCGAGAGCGACGGGCATCACCCAAGCCTCGCGGGCTCTTACCTCGCCGCCTGCGTCTTCTATGCGACTCTAACTGGGCAGGACCCGACGCGCAGCTCCTACACCGGAGGGCTCGCCCGGGCCGACGCACGCTTCCTCGAACGCGTCGCGGCCGACGTCGTCAAGTAACAGTCTGTTACTAAGTCAGAGCTCGGCGTCGGCGCCCTCGAAGGCACGGATCCGCTCGCGCACGTCGTCGGGGATCGAGCACGCCTTACGCTCCTCGAGGTCGACGAGGACCAGCGTCTGGGTCGCGGTCACCATCAGCAGGTCGTCGTCGACTCGGTAGGCCGCCATCTCGTACGTCGCGCTCGAGCTCCCGATCCGCGCGACCCTGATGAAGACCTCGAGCAGGTCGTCGAACCGGGCGGGCGCGTGGTACTCGACGTTCGCCGCGCGCATGACGAGCTCTCCGCCCAGATCCATCGTGAGCATGTCCAGATGACGGTGGTACTCGACGCGCGCCGCGTCGAAGTAGGGCAAGTACCGCCCGTAGTAGACGATGCCCTGCGCGTCCGTGTCGGAGAACCCTACGCGGTCCAGCGAGCTGAACTTGAACGGGGGCTTACGGTCGGTGACGCGGCCGAGCTCGAGTGCCATCCGCGGGGATGCTAAGCGGCGACGGCACGTAGAGACGGTCAAGCCGGTATGGCTCCACAGTGGTCGTCAGCTGAGGACCACGAGCACCTCGCCGCGCTTCTGCTCCATCAGCTCACGGGAGCGCGCTTCGAGGTTGAGACGCAGGAGCGGTTCCGTGTTCGACGGCCGCACGTTGAAATGCCAGTCCTCGGCCTCGATCGAGATTCCGTCCAGGTGCGAGACCTCGCCCTCGCTGCCGAACCGCTCCTTGATCTCCTGGAGCTTGACGGCCACGTCCTCGACGGGGACGTTGATCTCGCC
>JBKPFD010000107.1:0-6680 GCA_046729155.1 Actinomycetota bacterium | reverse complement strand
GCCCGAAGCCGCCAGATCGCGAGCAGCGCGACAGCCGTCGTCCAGGCGCAGAGCACGAGCGGCCACGCGGCGGCCGCAGGCGCAGCGACGAGGCTCGCGGCGGCGAACGCGGCGCCGAAGACCGTGATCGCGATCTCGCCGCCGCGCAGCGAATAGGGCAGCACAGCCGCCGCGAGCCCGATCACGATCGCCTCGCGCGCGAAGCCCGGGTGCGCGACGAGCGCCGTCCAGAGCGCGTCCGCCACGGCGAGCGGATCCTCCGCCTCGGCGATTCCGAGCTTTCCCGGAGGTCCCGCCCCGAACGGCAGCATCTCGTCGCGAAGTCCCGCGACGAGCCCGGCGACCAGCACCGCCGTGGACCCGTACAGCAGCCGCCGCGCCGTGCCCGGCACGCGGCCGAGCACCAGTGGCATCAACCCGAGCAGGCCGAGCGGCGCAAGCAGCGCGCCCGCGGCGGGCAGGAGGCCCGTCCTCGGGGCGCGCCAGGCGAGCGCGAGCCAGGCCGTTGCGACCGCGGCGTAGAAGAGAGCGACCCCGAGCGAGAGGTTTCCGAGCGGAAACAGAGGCACGGCGAGCACGAAAGCGAGACCGACGCGCGGAACGAACGCGGTCAGGGCCGCGGCGAGGCCGGCCAGCAGGAGCGGCCAGCGCGGGGGATAGAACGGCAGGGACGCGGCCACCCAACCTGCAAGGAGCGCCGCCAGCGCGACCGGCACAGCCCGGACGGCCATCCCGCGGCCGCCGCGCGGAAGCCTCGGCCGCGCGAGCCGTTTTCGGGCCCGCGCCCGTCTCTGCGGCACGCCGCGCAGGACGTCCGCCAGCGCGGCCGCCGCTGGGCGCCGCTCGGGCTCGACGGCCAGCGCGCGGTCGACGGCCGACAGGAGCCGGCGAGGCAGGTCGGGCCGTGCATCCCGAAGCGACGGCGCGCCAGCCTTGATCTGCCGACCTGTCTCGAGCGGCGACGACTGCCAGAACGGATGCTGCCCCGAGAGGGCCTCCCAGAGCAGGACGCCGACCGCCCACACGTCGGCGGGCGGCCCTGCGACCTCGCCGTGCAATCTCTCCGGCGAGATGTACGCGAGCGTGCCGGGGACGTCGCCCACAGCCGTGAGCGTCTCCGCGTCTGCCATCTGGGCGAGCCCGAAGTCGAAGAGGCGAACGGAGATCTCGGGTCCTTCAGCGAGCAGCACGTTCGCCGGCTTCACGTCGCGATGCACGATCCCGTGCGCGTGCGCGTAGGCGAGTGCGTCGAGCACCTGGGCGGCCGCTTCGAGGGCGGCGCCGTCGTCGAGGTGTCCCTCGCGAAGCGCGTGCCGCAGAGTGTGGCCCGGCACGTACTCGTATGCGATGTAGACGTGCCGGTGGTCGCTGTCGCAACCGTACGCACGGAGGCAGTGCGGGTGCCGGAGCGCGGTCGCCGCCTGCGCCTCACGCTCCGCGCGTGAGCCGGCCGTGCCCTCCTTCGCCACGACCTTGAGGGCGACCTCGAGGCCGGTCTCCTCGTCGATCGCGAGCCAGACGGAGCCGGATCCGCCAGTGCCGAGCGGCCGCAGCGGCCGGTAACGCCCGACCATGAGCGTGTTTTCGGGCATGGGTTCGGGGCCGGTCGACATCGGCCCCACCGCCTTTGGCGGCGTACCGGCAAAGTCCTTTAGCAGCCGAGCTACCCGGTACAGTGGCCGGGCTCGACCGCCGAAGCCCAATGAGCGAGCGCGACAGCGACATCGAGTTCGATTTCTTCGACGAGGGCGAGACGCGTGAGGCGACCGACGTCGACCGGCCTCGTCGACGAGGCCCCCGGCCGCCCGTCCGCCCGCCGTCTGGGCTGACGCCCCTCCTGCGGCTGATCGGGCTGATCAGCTTCGCGATCCTCATCGTCGTCCTCCTCGTCTTCTGGGTGAACTCGTGCCGGGAAGACCAGCGCAAGGACTCGTACCGGGACTACATGGAAGACGTCGGCACGCTCGCGGGCCGCTCGCAGCGCCTCGGCAACGACCTGAACACGCTGCTGACGGCGCGCGGCAAGAAGCAGGACGAGCTCGAGCAGGAGCTCGAGGGGCTGGCCCAGCAGCAGGAGCAGCTCGAGAACCAGGCCGACGATCTCGATCCGCCCGGGCCGCTGCGGCCCGCCGATCGCCACATCGTGGAGACGTTCCAGTTGCGCACGAGCGGGCTGCGGGGCCTCGCACTCGCCTTCCGGCAGACGGCGTCGGCGCGCGACGCGAACACCGCGGGACGCGCGCTTTCCCAACAGTCCCTACGGCTCGTCGCGAGCGACGTCGTCTGGGACGACCTGTTCAAGGATCCGGCCCGGAGCGTCCTGCGTCGCGAGGACATACGCGGCGTGAACGTGCCGGATTCGACGTTCTTCCAGGATCCGGACCTCGCCACGAAGGGCTCGATGACCGCCATCTGGAGGCGCATCCGCGGCGCCTCGACCGGCGGCGGCGCATGCAGCCCCCGCGGAACCTCAATCGTCTCCACCACCGCGCTCCCGGCCAGGCAACAGCTGTCGACGAGCGAGCTGAACACGGTCGAGTCCACGAACGACCTGGCCTTCGCCGTCGCGGTCGAGAACTCGGGCTGCGCGCAGGAGGTCGGCATCACCGTCACGCTGACGATCCAGAAGAGCCCGTCGCCGATCGTGAAGCGGGGCAGGATCAACCTCATCAACCCGGGCGAGACGAAGACCGTCACGTTCTCGAACATCGGCACGCCGCCCTTCGGCGAGCGGACGTCGCTGTCGGTCGAGGTCGCGCCCGTCGCCAACGAGGCGACGACCAGCAACAACACCGCCGAGTATCCGGTCGTGTTCTCCCTGGGCTAAACGGGGGGCGCCGCCCCGGCCATCGCACGCTCGACCGCTTCGAGCTCCTCGGGGGACAGCGCGACCGTAGGCCTCCCGCGATCGAGGTCCTTCACGTAGATGCGCGCGTAGTCGCGACCCTGGATCGCGCTCACCACGACACCGGAGCGAGCGGCGTCGAGCAGTGCAATCGTCGCCGACTGGCGGCCGCCGGCGCCCTCGTAGGCGTCGTAGCGAACGATCGACGTGTTCGAGAGCGACGAGTCCACGCGGCGGTCGACGCGAGCGAGCCCGGCTGCCACCTCGTCGACGGCTCGGTGCAAGTCGTCGATCCGCGCCTGGAGCGAGACGGCGAAGTCGACGAGATCGCCGGTGCCGCCGCCGAGCAGCACTTCCTGCCCGGACCGGAGCCGCCGG
Source organism: Actinomycetota bacterium (assembly GCA_046729155.1). Lineage (GTDB taxonomy): Bacteria > Actinomycetota > Thermoleophilia > Gaiellales > Gaiellaceae > VAXT01. The sequence continues at coordinate 3,457 of JBKPFD010000107.1, read as the reverse complement.
ATCTGGCGCAGCAGGTACACGCCGAGGGCCAGCCCGGCGACTGCGACGACGCCGGCGCCGATCGCGATCCAGGCTGCTACCGAGACGTCCATGCGGCGCAGATCCTAGAGAGCGCCGCCATCGCGTTCGCGGCTCGACTAGCTACATTTCTTGCTCGTGGGACAGGTTCTCGTTCTCAATGCCAGCTACGAGCCGCTCAACGTCACGTCCGTGCGTCGTGCTCACGTGCTCGTCTTCAAGGGTAAGGCGGAGGTGCTCGAGCAGCTCGATGAGCCGCTCCACTCGGCGAGCAACACCTACCCGCGACCGGACGTGATCAGGCTCGTGACCTACGTGCGCGTGCCGCGCGCCGTGCAGCGCAAGATCTCGCGGCGGGCGCTGTTCGCGCGCGACGGCTGGAAGTGCGTCTACTGCGGCCAGAACGGCGGCCGGCTCACTCTCGACCACGTCGTGCCGCGCAGCCGCGGCGGCGAGTCCGTCTGGGAGAACGTCGTCACGTCGTGCGCGCCGTGCAACCTGCGCAAGGGCGACCGCCTGCTGCACGAGGTCTCGATGCAGCTCAGACGGCAGCCGCGACCGCCACAGCCGGTGCTCTTCATCCGCCTCGCCGCGCCGAAGATCCCGATGGGCTGGCGCCAGTACTTGCCGGATCTCGAGCTCGAGACCGCCCCAGCTGCCTGACGAGCGCTGGACCTGCAGCAAGTGCGGGAAGGAGCACGAGGGCGTCCCGCTCGATTGGGCTTACGAGGAGCCGATCTACTGGGAGGGCCCTCGGAGCGATGGCGATTGGATCTCCGACGACCTCTGTGTCTGGACGGATGACGACGGCAGCCGCCACTTCTTCATCCGCGGGGTCCTGCGGATCCCGATCATCGACGGCGAGGAGGACTTTGCGTACGGCGTCTGGTCGTCGTTGAGCAAGGACTCGTTCGACCGGGTCAATGAGCTATGGGACGACGAGGACCGTGTCAAGGAGCCTGCCTACTTCGGCTGGCTCTCGAACTCGATTCCGGGATACGAGGAGACGCTCAACCTGCCTCTGGACGTGGTCGTTGAGGCGGTCGAACTACGGCCATCGCTGCGGTTGCACGACGGCGACCACGCGCTGATTCGCGAGCAGCGAGAGGGCATCACGATGGCTCGGGCTCGTGAGATCGCCGAGCTCGGCTTCCATCAGGTCTAGCCGCGCTCGATCGGCAAGTCGCGGCGTTCCCACTCGCTCCACGAGCCGGGATAGAGCTTCGCGTCAGGCCGGCCCGCGCGCGCGAGCCGGAGCAGCGGAACGCAAGATGTGACCCCGGAGCCGCAGTAGACGACGATCTCGTCGGCCGAGAGCAGGTCGTCGGGGATCGTCTCCTCGTCGGTGAACGGCACGTTCACCGCGCCGGGGATGCGGCCGGGCACCTTGTCGATCTCGTTCGGCTCACCCCGCCAGCGCGACTCGATCCGGGCGTCGACGACCAGGAGGCGCTCGTCGTCGAGCCGCGCGGTGATCTCCTCGGCGCTCATCACATCGTCCCCGCGCGGACGCGGCTCCAAGCGCGCGGGCGCGATCTGCTCCTCGCCTTCGCGCACGGGCCCGAGCCACGAGTCGATCCCACCTGCGAGCACCGCGCAGTCGTCGTGCCCGAGGTGGCGCAGCAGCCACCAGAGCCGCTCCGGCCCGCCGCCTTTGCCGTAAGCCACGACGAAGACTCCCTCGCCGATGCCGGCGCGGCCGGCCGTCTCCGCGAACCGCTCCGGGCTGGGAAGCGGGTGGCGTCCCGCGTTCGGCACAGAGGTGTCCGACAGATCCTCGTCGACGTCCAGAAATGACGCACCGGGGATGTGCCCGGCGCGGTACAGCTCGTGCCCGCGGCTCGGGTTTCCGAGCTCCCAGCGGCAGTCCACGAACTGATGGCGCACGCGGCGATTGTGACGCCATGGCGTGCCGGCGGCGTACTGCACGGAAACCAAGGAGGACTCGATGAAGACGATTCGGATCGCTGCAGTCGCGCTGCTCGTCCTCGCCGCCGTCGCATTCGCCGGCGTCGGTCGGCCGGACAGCGCCGGCGGCGCCGCGGCCAGCTCAGACGGGATCACCGTGAACGGCGTGGGCACGGTCAACTCGGTGCCCGACGAGGCGCAGATGTCCTTCGGCGTCCAGACGGAGGGCGCCACCTCGCGCGAAGCGCTCGCTCGAAACTCGGAACGGATGGAGCGGGTCCTCGCCGCGCTCGAGGCGTCTGGGATCGCGAGCAAGGACATTCGGACGCAGGAAGTGAGCGTGTGGCCGCGGTACGACATGGAAGGAGACGCCGCCGGCGGATACACCGCCCGGAACTCGGTCACGGTCACGATTCACGAGCTCGGCAAGGCCGGGGCCGTGATCGACGCCGCGACACGTGCGGGCGCGAACGAGGTCTCGGGCCCGATGCTCTCGTCGTCGGCCCGCGAGGAGCTGGAGGCGAAGGCCCTTCAGGCCGCCGTGGGCAACGCGCGGAAGAAGGCCGAGGCGCTCGCGAAGGCGGCCGGCGTCGGTCTCGGCCGCGTCACCGCAATGGTCGAGAACGGTGGCTCTCCGCAGCCGTACGCCTTCGAAGCGATGACGGCGACGCGGACCACCAAGGACGTGCCGATCAGGCCGGGCCAGGAAGAGGTCCAGGCGACGGTGACGGTTACATTCTCAATCGAGTAAAGACCCGGTAAGGAGGCCTTTTCCCGAGGCGGCGCCGGTGCTACCGTCGAGAGCCGATGAGGCAGCGACTGCCGATCGCCCTCTCCTCCGCCGCGCTCGTGGTCGCCGTGCTCGGCTCCACCTCGCTCGGCGAGGCCGCGCGGAACGGTGCCGCCTCGGGGTACGCGAAGGCGAAGCAGGCGACCGGCCTCGGCAGCACGAAGAGCTCCGCGCGACGAGGCCCGAGAGGTCCCAGAGGCCCGCGGGGGTATCGGGGGCTCCGAGGCCCGCGCGGCTTCCAGGGCCCGCCCGGAGACACCGGAGAGAAGGGCGACAAGGGCGATCCGGGGCCGGGTGACGCGTACGAGACGCGGAGCTCGACTGCGGTCGTCATCACCGGCGACTCGGCAGACAACGAGACCGTAGTCCTCAACTCGGGCGCCTTGCCGGCAGGCGTCTACGCCGTGAACGCCCAGGTCGTCCTCGCCGGGATCGGCTACGGAACCGTGACGTGCCAGGCGCGCGGGCCCGGTCCGACCGGCCCGCGGCTCGGGGTCCCGGCGAAGCTGCACGTGGGCACGGGGATCGACTCCGTCCGCGACGGCACCGTGTCGCTGGCGTTCGGGGCTCGACTCGAGGCCGTGGGCACTCTCCACGTCGGCTGCTGGGAGACCGGAAGCGCGAGCAACCCGTCCGCGACGAGCGCGAGCCTCGTCGCCGCGAAGGCCGGGAACCTGATCCAGACCGGGGCCTAGGCACCGCTTGCGGTGCCTACCTCAGGACGTGGGGGGGCCGCCCCCC
>JBKPFD010000106.1:0-4691 GCA_046729155.1 Actinomycetota bacterium | reverse complement strand
GGGCGACGTCTTGCTGTTCGTGATCGCGTCGATCGCGCTCGTCCCGCTCGCCTGGCTGATCGGAGAGACGACCGAGCAGGCGTCCCACCACACGGGCCCCGGCATCGGCGGCTTCCTGAACGCAACGTTCGGCAACGCGCCAGAGCTGATCATCGCCCTCTTCGCGATCGCCGACGGGCTGACGGAAGTCGTACGCGGCTCGCTGACGGGAAGCGTCGTCGGGAACCTGCTGCTTGTGCTCGGCTTCTCGCTCCTCTTCGGTGGGCGTGGCGCCGTCGACCGCGAGTCGAGCCTCACCTCGCTGGGGCTCGTTGCCGTCGCGACCCTGCTCTTCCTCATCCCGTCGATCCCGGGCTGGACGGGCGACCCGGAGCGCAAGTCGCTGGCGTTTGTCTCGCTCCCCGTGTCGATCGCGCTCCTCGTCCTCTACGTGGCCGTGACGTGGTTCTCGCTGCGCCGGCACCGAACGTTGCACGCAGGGATGGCGCCGGGCGTCGAGGCCTGGTCGCTGAAGGTCTCGGTCGCGGTCCTCGCCGCTGCGACCGCGGTGACCGCCCTGATCGCCGAGATCCTCGTCGGCTCACTCGAGACGTTCGCGCACGAGGCCGGCCTCACCGACTTCTTCGTCGCGGCCGTGATCGTCGCGATCGTCGGCAACGCCGCCGAGCACGGGGGTGCGGTCGTGGTCGCGCACCGCGGCAACGTGAAGCTCGCGGCCGAGATCGCACTCGCGTCGAGCGCACAGGTCGCGGTCTTCCTGATCCCAGCCGTCGCCCTGCTCGCCTGGCTGATCGAACCGCTCGCGCTGTCGTTCCGTCCGGTCGAGCTCGCCGTCGTCGGCCTAGCGACCGTGCTCGCGGCGGCTCTTCTCGCCGACGGGCGCACGAGCCGCGCCCACGGCGTCGTGCTCATCGTGGCCTACGGCGCCGCGGTAGTTGCGTTCTTCGTCGCGGGCGACCGCTAGCCGACGCGGGCCGGCACGCCGAGGGCGCGCGGGATCGCCTCCCCCGCCCGCGCGATGTCGTCGTCCGAGACGTCGAGATGCGTGACCGCGCGCAGGATTCCGGGACGGATCGTCGGGGTCAACGCGACCCCCTCGCTCCGCAGGCGCTCCAGCGCCTCGGGCGAAGCCATCCCGAGGGCACCGACGTCGATTTGCACGAAGTTCGTCTCGACCTGCTCGAGATCGACGGGCACGCCGGCCTCGCGGAGCGTCTCGGCCAGCCGTCGGGCCCGGGCATGGTCCTCGGCGAGCCGCTCCACGTGATGGTCGAGCGCGTAGACGCAGGCCGCCGCGACGATCCCCGCCTGTCTCATCGCGCCCCCCATCTGGTGCTTGTACGTGCGCGCGCGCAGCATCCGCTCCTCGGAGCCGGCGACGACCGCGCCGAGCGGGCAGCCGAGCCCCTTCGAGAAGCAGATCGAGTCGGTGTCAGCCACGCCCGCGATCCGGGCAGGCGTCTCGCCGCTCGCGACGGACGCGTTCATCAGCCGCGCGCCGTCGAGGTGGAGCGCGAGCCCAAGCTCGTGGCACGTCGCCGCAATGGCGTCGATCTCCTCTAGCGGCCAGACGCGACCGCCGGACGAGTTGTGCGTATTCTCGATCGAGACGACCGCGGTGCGCGGCGTGTGCGTCGTGTCTCCGCTGCGGGCTCGCCGGCGGACGTCGTCGGGCGAGAAGCGCCCCGCCCGGCCCGGGACGGGTCTCGTGATCAGGCCCGCGAACACGGCCGGGCCGCCGAGCTCCGCGATCAGCAGGTGCGAGCTCTCCTCGGCGATCACCTCTTCGCCGCGTTCCCCGAGGACGCGCATGGCGATCTCGTTCGCCATCGTCGCGGTCGGGAGGAAGACGGCCTCGTCGTGGCCGAGCAGCTCCGCGCAGCGGCGCTCGAGCTCGTTCACGGTCGGGTCCTCGCGGCGCTGCTCGTCGCCGACCTCGGCGCGCGCGATTGCCTCCCGCATCGCAGGCGTGGGCCGGGTCGCCGTGTCGGACCGAAGATCGATCACGGCCGCATTGTCGCTGAGGAAGGCGTCAGGACGGCGGCGCCGGGGCCGCGAGGCTCGGGTAGCGGTCGGTGAGCAGGTAGACGTAGGCGTCCGCCTGCGAGCGGTACCGCCGGCAGTACGCGAGCAGGTCTCGCATCCCCTTCGGCATCCGGCCGAGGATCAGGCAGACGAACCACCCGATCAGGGCGACGACGAAGGTGACGATTCCGAAGACGTACCCGAGCAGGAAGGCCGGGATCCCGAGGATCAGGCGGAAGAGCGTGATCAGGCGGCGCTGCCGCTGCCGCGGTTCGATGGTGAGGTCGATGGGGTACGTGCCCTCGCGCCCGAAGAACGTCGGATACGGATTGCCGAGGAACGAGAGGTACGCGGAGAGGTGCGCCTGGTAGCGGACGTAGCGGGCGATGAAGAGGTGGAGGTCCTCGGGCGTCCGGCCGCCGAAGAGCGTCACCCACCAGTTGATGAACGCGACCACGTAGATCGCGTATTTCCAGAGCGTGACCCAGATCGCATGCGGGATCGCGAGCAGCGGCCGAAAGAAGACGGTGAGCCGCGAGCGCTTGAGGTCGTCGTCGATGACCAGCCGGATCGGATGCGGCCGCGGCGGTTCGGCCGTCGGCTGGAAGGGCGGCGGCTCCCCCGGCTCGGCGGGCGGCGGCGGTTCAGCCGGCTGGGCGGGCGGCGGCGGTTCCGCAGGGGCTTCCGGGGCGAGCGGCTCCTCAGGCGGGCGCTCTGGCGGCTGCTCGCTCACGGCCCGGGATCCTAACTTCAAGCGGATGCGCGGCCGTTCCGCTCAGCCGAGGGATCGCGCGTGCGGCGGCGCCTGCCGATTCCTTGCCCGAACCAAAGGAAGTGAGGGCCGCATGCAACTCGCCGTCTCTCTGTGGCACCTCGTCCAGCAGGACCGGCTGGTCCGCTGGGGCGCGTACGCGACTGCCGTCTTGTGCTGGTTCGCGCTCGCCTGGGCCGAGCCGAGGCTTCTCGTCGCGCTGCCGATGATCACCGCCGGCGTCTGGTGGCTTCGCCGCCAGCGCGAGCGGCGGGGCTGGCTCGAGGAGCCCGAAGACGATCTGGACTTGCTCTAGGCACCGCTTGCGGTGCCGACCGTCAGGACGCGCGGGCTTTTGCCCGCGCGTCCGTCTGAACTGACCGGTCGACACATCGGCCGAAAGCGGCCGATCTAGGCGCCTTTTTGCGCCTCTAGCTGCCTCGACGTGCTCGGCTCATCCGACATGTCGGGGTGGTCCTCGAACCCGTACCGCACGACTGCGCGCTTCGCCGCCTTGACCTCGTCCACGCGGCGCACCGGTCTGTCATGCGGCGCCTCGCGCAGGACTTCGGGCCGCTCGGCCGCGTCGCGCGCGATCTCGAGCATCGCGTCCGCGAAGGCGTCGAGCGTCTCCTTCGTCTCGGTCTCGGTCGGCTCGATCATGAGCGCCTCGGGGACGATCAGCGGGAAGTAGATCGTCGGCGGATGGAAGCCGTAGTCCATCAGCCGCTTGGCGACGTCGAGCGCGGTGATGCCGTGCTCACGCTTGAGCCGTCGCACCGAGAGCACGAACTCGTGCATGCACAGCCGGTCGAACGGGAGGTCGTACGCGTCCTTCAGCCGGGCGAGCAGGTAGTTCGCGTTGAGGACCGCGGCTTCGGACATCTCGCGGAGCTCAGGGCCGTACGCACGGATGTACGCGTACGAGCGGACGAAGACGCCGAACGGCCCGCAGAAGCCGCGAACCTTGCCGATCGATTTCGGGCGGTCGTAATCGAGCCGGTAGCGCTCTCCGTCACGGACGACGGCCGGCACCGGCAGGAACGGCTCGAGCCGGTCGCGCACGGCGATCGGGCCGCCACCGGGCCCCCCGCCCCCGTGCGGCTGCGAGAACGTCTTGTGCAGGTTGAAGTGGACGATGTCGAAACCCATGTCGCCAGGCCTCGAGATCCCGCAGACGGCGTTCAGGTTCGCTCCGTCGTAGTAGAGGAGCGCGCCGGCGTCGTGGAAGATCCGGGCGACCTCCTCGATGTGCTCGTCGAAGAGGCCGAGCGTCGACGGGTTCGTCAGCATGAGCCCGGCGGTCTCCTGGTCGACGAGCTCGCGGAGATTCGCGACGTCGATGTTGCCGCGCGCGTCCGTGGCCACCTTCTGCAGGTCGTAGCCCGCCATGGTCACGCTCGCCGGGTTCGTCCCGTGCGCGGTGTCGGCGACGATCACCTTGCGGCGCTCCTCGCCGCGGTCGGCGAAGTAGGCCCGCATCAGCATCAGGCCGGTCACCTCGCCCTGCGAGCCGGCCGCCGGTTGGAGCGAGACGGCAGGCAGGCCGGCGACTTCGGAGAGGATCTCCTGCAGGCGCCACATCAGCTCGAGCGCGCCCTGGGCGCCGTCCTCCTCCTGCAGCGGATGGAGGTCGCGGAAGCCTGGGAGGCTCACCACGCGTTCGTTCACGCGCGGGTTGTGCTTCATCGTGCACGAGCCGAGCGGGTAGAAGCCGGTGTCGATCCCAAACGTCCGCGAGGCGAGCGCGCTGAAGTGGCGGATGAGCTCGGGCTCGGAGATCTCCGGCAGCCTGGGCGCACGCCCGCGCGCGAGCTCGCCTGGGAGATCCGGCACCGGAAGGTCCGGCCGGGGCAGCGTCGACGCGCGGCGGCTTTCCTTCGACTTCTCGTAGATCAGCTTCACGCGCTCAGCA
>JBKPFD010000105.1:0-12619 GCA_046729155.1 Actinomycetota bacterium | reverse complement strand
GAGCGAAGCAGGGCGCGCGGCTCCTACGCAGGCTCGCGCCGCATACGCGGTCCGGCGCAGGAACCGGACCGACAGCGCCAGGAAGATCGCCTCGCCGAGGAGCAGGACGAACAGTGCTAGGCCCCCGCCAGGAGCATGCCGTCCGGGGAGGAATTCACAGCCCTGCCGAGACGCTGGGCACCGAGCGTCCACTTCGCTTGGGCTTCTTCGCAGGAGCTCGAGCCCGCCGCGGCTTGACGGCGGTGGGCTTCGGCTGATCGACGCGCGCTCGTTGCACGGACGCCGTCCGGGCCGGGGGCTGAGGAGCGATCGGAGCCGGCCGGCAATCGGGACGTTGACCTGACGCTCCGCGGACGGATAGGTCGACCTCGTGGCGACATTCAGTGAGCGCTCGAGCTCTGGAGCGAGCGGCCCGACTTCGAGCAGTGGCCCGACGTCCCGACGCGCGCGCAGTCGGCGCTCCTCATGGGCGAGGGCGGCCTGCTCCTTATCGAGTGCAAGCTGGCGCCCACTGACGAGCTCGCCGACCGCCTCCAGGCGCGCGTGCGCGAGAACGCCGACAACGAGGTGATCGAGATCATGTGGGGCGCGCCCGGCACGATGCTCGCCACGCGCGCGATGCTCGACTGGACGGGCGACGAGCGCTGGGCCGATGCCTGGCGCGAGAGCGCCGAGTCCGTCTGGTTCAGCCGCGAGGCCGACGGAGTTTGGACGAAGCGGCTCTATGGCATCACCAACCGCGGCCGAGGCCCGCCGCACGGCGTCGTCGGCAACGTCCTCGCGCTCCTCCAGGACCTGCTCGCATCCGAGCGCCGCGAGACGATCGAGCAGGAGACGCCCGCCGTCCTCGCCCGCAACGCCGTGGTCGAGGACGGACTCGCCAACTGGCCGCTGCTTCACAGCGGCGACCTCGTCGACCCGGCCGACGGCGAGATCCGCGTCCAGTGGTGCGCGGGCGCGCCCGGGATCATCATCAGTGCGGCCCCGTACCTCGACGAGGAGCTGCTGCTCGCCGGCGCCGAGCTCACCTGGCGCGCCGGCCCGCCCGGGATGGAGAAGGGCTCGCGAATCTGCGACGGAACGGCCGCCAACGGTTACGCCTTCCTCAAGGCCTTCGAGCGGACCGGCGACGAGCTCTGGCTCGACCGCGCGCGGCGCTTCGCCCGTTCACGCCCTCGGTCAGGTCGAGCGCCGCAGCCGCGGCCGCTACTCGCTCTGGACGGACGACGTCGGCGCCGTCCTATTCGCCGCCGACTGCCTGGAGGAGCGCACGGGCTACCCGGTCATGGATTCCCTCGACTGGTAGTCGGACGCTTAGAAGAGGCGGAAGAGAACGGCGATCCCGACCCACACCGCAACCAGGGCGACGAAGACCCACAGGAGGAACGCGCCCTCGCTCATCGGAAGCCACTTGATTTGGACCTCGTCTAAGAGAAACCAGGTGCGTTTCGGGGCGCCTTCTCCCTCACGGTCGAAGATCTCGCCCTGCACCGCCTTCCGAGGATCATCGGTCCGGTTGCCGTCGACATCAACGTAGAACCCGACGCGACCTGTCCTCCCACCCGGCGATTCGACGTGCGGTCCCTTGGTCACAGCGCCGGCGAATTCTATCGTGGCTCCTATCGCCCAGAGCGCAAGACGAGCGCAGCGAAGGTCTTCGCGCAGATCGCAAGATCGACGACGACGTTGCGATTGCGCAGATACCAGAGGTCGTACGACAGCTTGGCCGCGGTGCTCTCCGAGTCATAGGCGTACCCGCAGCGCAACTGGGCCCAGCCTGTGATCCCAGGCTTGACCAGAAGACGTCGTGTCCAGAAAGGAACAGCGCCCTCCAGCATCGTGATGAACTCCGGTCGCTCGGGGCGCGGCCCGACCATCGACATGTCGCCTCGGAGCACGTTCCACAACTGAGGCGTTTCGTCGAGGTGCGTCTTACGCAGGAATCGTCCGACTCGAGTCACGCGCGGATCACTCTCCTCGGCAAAGAGGGGGTGCTCGGAGTCCTCGGCGTCCTGCCTCATCGTTCGCAGCTTGTACATCGTGAAGCGCTTGCCGCCTTCGCCGAGGCGCGTCTGGTGATACATGATCGGCCCAGGAGTCGTTCGCACGAGCGCCGCCAGGAGCGGGGCGAGCGGTGCGACCAACAGCAGGCCGAATGCTGCGACAACGAGGTCGAAGGCCCTCTTTGCTACACGGGGGTACGTCTTCTGACGCAGGTGAAGCATGCTCATGAACCACGCGGGCGTCAGATAACCAAGGGGGACTCGGCCAAACGCGTGTTCGAAGAAATGGGGAATGCTGACGACCTTGAAGTCGACGGGCGCGCGGCTGAGCAAGCGATCGAGAGCTGAGGCGCTGCTCTGTTCGTCGGTGAGGATGACGATGTCGGGACGCTGAGCCTCGACGATTAGCGACAGATCCGGAATCGAGCCCAGCGGCGTCGTCCCTGACGCATCTTCCGGATCAGGGTCGTCGACGACGCCGACGATCGTGAAGGGTGTGTGCTCCGCGCGCGCCAGCTCGTTCATGACGGCCGTCGCGACGCCGTTCGCGCCCACGATCAGCACGCGCCGCTTGGCAACGATGCGCACGACGTGTTCCCAGGCGGCCGAGAGTACGAAGACGGCGAATGCGGTTTCGCCGAGCTTCAGGGCATCGAGGCTGATCCCGGGCATCCACAGATCCAGGGCTGAGACCGCCACGAGCCCAGTCACTGTCCCAACGGCCGAAACCACCGCCGGGCCAAGCGTGAAGTACGTACTGAGCGCGGCACGGAGCGCGAGCATCCATACCGCCGTGACGAGCGAAGTTGTCACCACCGCGGTCGGCCACGAGAGCTGGTTCGCCAACAGCGTAAAGACCGGCAACCAGATCAGCGCGGCGCGACCTGCGACGACGAGCCACTGGGCGTTGCCTCCGAATCTCGCGAGCGGGACGACGCCGCGCACGAGAGGATCGACGATGCCGCGTAGGTGATGCCGGCCTTCGTCGAGCCCCCTCGCTTGAGAATCGACGCTCATACCGGCCTCGCAAGCGCACTCTCGCTCGAGTCGCTGCGGCGAGACAAGAGCCTTTCCTTGGCGGCCCGACGTCCGAGGTAGAGCGTCCGCGCGATGAGCGGTCCGGGATCGGTGAGGCGAAACCACGCGTGGGCCACTCGCCGGTGTGGCCGGAGAACCGCAGCCGCCGCGCGGAATTTGCGTCTCCGCAGCTGCCACAGGAGGTGACATAGCTCGCCCTCTTCCCAGCGGTATCGAACGCCGGGTCGAGCGCGCACGGGGTACGGCTTGCGACCGAGCAGCCAGTCGCACCAGACGGAGGGCAGGTCCGCCCCGGCGCGCGCGTCCAGCGTGACAGAGGCAAAGACGCGGGGGTTCAAGTCGATGACGGAGAGGCGCCCATCCAGCTCCAGCATCTGTAGCTGGAAGATGCCCTGCCATTCGAGCGCCTCGAGGAGCGCACGAACTCGGTTGGCGAGCCCTCGTGGCGGAGCCACCGTCTCCGAGAAGGTGTGCATCCCTCCAGGCGGCGGCCACGTCCGTCGCACGCGAGACGTAGTCAGACCAAGGAGCCGTCCGCCGGCGATGACGCCGGTGCACGAGAAGAGCGACCCTGCACGCTCGTACCTCTGGACGATGAACGGCGTGCCGAACTCGGGCACGACCCGCAGGAGAGTTGCGTTATCGTCGACGACCCCGATGCGCTGCTGCCTCAACCCGGCGCCGGAAGGAAGGAAGGATTGCGCAGGCTTGACCGCGACGGGAAAGCCGAGCTCCTCCGCGGCTGATGCGGCTTCTGACGGGTCGGTGCATGCCACGCTGGCCGGCGGAGGTAGCCCCGCCTCCGCCGCCAGGTCGTGAAGGAGCAGCTTGTCGACGCTCCGCCGAACGCTCTCGGGCGAGGGCAGTCCGAGCCTGGTCAAGGGCTCGAGGCGATGCCGATGGTCCGAGATCGCGAGCAGTGACGCGTCGCTGCCCGCGATGAGCACCGCGTACTCCTTGCGGGACAGCACCTCCTCGAGACCGTCGATGAACGCGGTAACGCTCCCCCGGGGGTCGGGCAGCCTCAGTCGCTCGGAGCAGTAGCGTGACCAGTGAACCGCCGCCGGTCGCAACCGTGCGACGGCGGAGACGCGATAGCCGGCGCTCCTGAGCGACCTGCAGGCCCCGAGAACGGCGCGTTCCTCAGCGTCGGTGATCAGGACGCGCGTATTCATCGGTCCCCGAGCGCGGACTTCTTTCCGCGCTTGATGTGGTCGGTGGAGACGGCGACAGCATCCGGCGCGATGCCGCTGAAGTCGTTAGCCTCGTAGCGGTTGTCGATACCCCGGTAGTCTCCGATCGCAGCCCACTTCTGACCGTCGAACTTGCTGCGCACGATCGACGTCCGTGTCGTGCCCTCGTCGAGATAGACGCCGACGAGCACCGTGGCGAAGTAGCTGTTCCGGATCACGTTGTCCGTGCTCGCCGGCCTTCCGCCCCGCCCGGGGTTGGCCCACTCCGCGTTCATCCCCCGGCTCACGTTCGGCCCGATGCGGAGGCGCCTGAACGTTGTGCGGCTCGTGAAGTGCTCGAGGTAAACCCCGACCTGCGTCCGATCGATGGTGACGTCCTCGACGAGCGAGCCGTGGTTGGCCGTGCCCGTCCAGACGCCGATCAAGGCGCAGCGACGGACGCTCACGCGGCGAACCGTGCCCCGGCTGCCCAGCCATAGGCACGCCTCGGCGGTGCCGTCCGAGGATCCGCGCACCGGGCGAGCGACCTGCAACAGGTTGAGGTCCGAGAGCGCGTAAGGCGAGTGCGCGGTGTAATCGATCTCGTTCGGATCGACGAGTACGCCGTAGCTGCGGAAGCCGGAAGCGACGATCCGCCGCGCGACGAAGCCCTCGGGCTGCCTCACGGTCATTCCCGAATCGACGATGCCGTTGCCGTCGAGCCAGGCATCGAGGACCCTCGCGTTCCTCGCCGAGCCCCAGATGTGAACGATCGCGCCGTGGAGCGTCTTCTCCCGGTGGGCCACGTCGAACCTCAGGCCGCGGAGCAGGGGACCGCCCGGCCCGTCGTTTGCGCCGAGGACGATGCCGGCTCTCAGCACGGCCCTACCGAGGCGAGCGGCATACAGCCGATGTCCGCGCCCATTCGAGAACGGCACGGCATGGTCGTAGACGCCGGCCGCGAGGACGATGTCTTCCCGATCGCGGCGTGCCAGGGCCGAGACAAGCTCCGCTGAGGTGGAGACCCTGACGGCGTCCGTCGGGACTCGGTAGGGAGCAGGAGCACCCGGCCGCCTCACTTTGACGGCCGGCAGGGGCGTCGACGCGATCTCCTCGCGGCTTTGTGGGCCCGAGCCGTCCGTCTGCGCCGCAAGCAAGACGCCCAAGGCGAGTCCGAGAGCGACCAGGACACCTAATGACCTCGCACTCCTTCCCGAGACTGCGATCAACCTCCCATGTGTGGGTAATTACCCATTCGTGAGACCCCGCGACGAAAGGCGCCCGGCGTGACGGCAACCGAGTTGGGAACAGCCCGTGTCACGTACGAGACGCTTGCGAGCGAGGAGTCGTTCGCGGAGGTTGGCAAGGACTGGGACGCGCTCGTACCCGCCATGCCACGGCCGAGCCCTTTCATGTTGCACGGCTGGCTGCTGGAATGGTGGCGCCACTACGGAGAGGGCTGCACGATGGCCGTGCAGGCAGCGTTTCGCGGCGGCACTCTCGTCGGAGCTCTGCCGCTCGTCGTCCATTCGTCGCGAAGATTGAAAGTCGCCACCTTCCTCGGTGGGAGGCAATCGGCACCGGCCGACCTCCTGCTCGCCGACGGGGAGGAGCTCTCCGTCGGGGCGGAGTTGGCGGCCCGCGCGGCCGCCTCGGGCCAGGACTACGCCGATCTCTTCGGATTGTCCGCCGACTGCCGACTCGCGTCTGTGCTCGGAAGCTCGGGCCTGCACCTCTTCGAGCGCATCCCGGCCCCCGTCCTCGAGATGAGCGCCGGCTGGGAAGCGACATACCGCGCGAGGACGACTTCGAAGAAGCGGGGCTACCACCGGAGACGGCGGCGGCAGCTCGCGAAGCTGGGCAAGGTGGAAGTCAGGGTCGCCCGCTCCCGCGCCGACTTGGAGCGCGCCCTCGAGGAGGCGTTTCGCCTTCACGGTCTCCGCTGGCGAGGCCGGCCCGACGGCTCCGGTTTCGTCACGCCGACCGGCATGCGCTTCAATCGAGCGGCGGCGCTCGCTCTCGCCGCGATCGACGTGCCGAGAATCGTCTTGCTCGAGCTGAACGGCCGAGCGATCGCTTTCACCTACTACTTCGCGTTCGAAGGACGGGCGTTCCTCCACCGCATGGCGTTCGATCCGGCGTTTGGCCGAGTCTCACCCGGTCTCACCAACATGTACGACGCGCTCGAGACCGGAGTGTCCGAGGGTCTCACCCGGTTCGAGTTCCTCGGTGGACCTGACCGCTACAAGATCGAGCTCACCGATCGGATTGAGCCCCTGCACGCCGGGCTCGGCCTGGCGGGAAGCCCTGCTGGGCGCGCGGTCGTGGCCGGCCGTAGCCGGTGGCTTCGGTTACGCGAGTCGTTGAAGCGCTCTCCGACTGCTCGGAGCCTGTACGACGGGCTCGCACCGGCGCGACGACTGCTGGCGCGGCCAAGGGACGTCATGAGGCCGAGCGGCGTGCGACAGGCGGGCGAGTAGCGCATGAGGCAGGGTCGTGCGCCCACCTCCGGGATGAGCCCAACGCTCCCCTCCTCGATCAAGGCGATGGTAACGCGGGCGCAGTCGGTGCGATGGCGTCTGGAGGCTCGCGGCCGCCTCGATCGAAGCGGTTTGCGCATCCTCTTCTATCACCGTGTCTCAGACGACCGCGACGCGCTGGCCGTCTCCCCGCGACGCTTCCGCGAGCAGATGAACTTCCTCGCCGCCGGCGGGTACCGCGTCGTCGACGCGGTCGAGGCGGCCGGCCTCCTCGTCAGGGGAGAGGTACCTTCGAAGACGATCGGGCTCAACTTCGACGACGGTTACCTCGACGTCGCCCAGAACGCCTTGCCGGTACTCGAGGAGCACGGCTTTAGGGCCACCGTCTTCGTCCCGACGGGAGTCATCGACGGCACCGCCACGTTCCGCTGGTACCGCCGTCAGCCGCCGCTCCTCACTTGGGACCAAATCGTCGAGCTCGACGCGGCCGGGACGCTCCACTTCGAGGCTCACACGGTGTCGCACCCGAACCTCCTCACGCTCGACGACGAAGCGGCACGCGAAGAGATCGGAGGCTCGAAGTATGCGCTCGAGGCTCGACTCGGACGATCCGTCGAGGCGTTCTGCTATCCGGCAGGGCTCTTCGGCGAGCGGGAGCGGCGGCTCGTCGCCGAGGCCGGGTTCACGATCGGCGTCTCCTGCGAACCCGGCGTCAACGTCCCGGGCGCCGATCTGCTCGCGTTGCGCCGACGTCAGGTCGATCCCCGCGACTCGCTGCTGGACTTTCGGGCGAAGGTCGGCGGGGGGCACGATGAGCCGCTTCCCCTTCGCAATCTCTACAGGCGCCTCCGTTATGGCGAGCAAAGCAGGGTGCCGTCGACGCCTTGGTCAGGGCGCCCGCATCAGATTCGCCCGTGACTCGGAGCGAATGGCGCGACGGCCAAGAGTCCTGATCGTCATTACCCTCGCTGAGGTCGGCGGGGCGCAGACCTACGTCAGTCAGCTGCTCCCTGTACTGGCCGAGCGCTTCGATGTCGCGGTAGCAGCCAGCGGCAGCGGACCGCTGCGGGACGCGGCGAAGGCAGCCGGTGTCCGGTTCCTTCAGCTGCGGAACCTGCGCCGCCCGGTCAGCCCGCTCCGCGATCTTCTCGCGCTGTTCGAGCTCGTCTCGATCATGCGGCGCGAGCGCCCCGACATCGTCCACGCGAACAGCTCGAAGGCCGGAGTTCTCGGACGTCTGGCTGCAGTTGCCGCCCGTGTCCCGATCCGCATCTTCACCGTGCATGGCTGGGCGTTCAAGGCCTACACCGGACCGGCGTCTTGGGCCTACCTCTGGGCCGATCGCCTCGCCGGCCGGTGGACGACAGTCACGATCTGCGTCGCGGAGCATGAGCGGTCGAGCGGTATCGCGGCCCGCACCTGTCGGAGCAATCGCACGGTCGTGATTCCCAATGCCGTCGACGTCGCTGCCGTACAGACGGCAGAGGTGAATGGCCGCACGCCTCGGCTCGTCACGGTGGGTCGTCTGAAGGCGCCGAAGGACTTCGGCACCCTCGCGCGCGCCTTCGCAGCGCTGCCGCGTGGCTCGTTCGAGGCCCTGATCGTCGGCGACGGGCCGGATCGTCCGGAGGTCGAGGCCGAGCTGGCGCGGCTCGGGCTCGCGAACGCCGTACGGCTGCTCGGTGAACGTACAGACGTCCCGGAGCTGCTTGCCGGCTCGGACGTCTTCGTTCTGTCGAGCGCGTCCGAGGGGCTGCCGCTGTCGGTCGAAGAGGCGATGGCCGCCGGGCTACCCGTCGTGGCGTCCGCGGTCGGCGGCGTACCTGAGCTGGTGGTCGACGGCGAGACTGGCTACCTCGTGCCTCCGGGCGAGGCCGGGCGGCTGGCAGAGGCGCTCAGGTCGCTGCTGGAGGATCCTTCGCTCCGCCGCCGGATGGGAAGGTCCGGCCGGGCTCGCGCGGAGGCGCTCTTCGACCTGAATGCCTTTCGCTTGGCTCACGTCGAGCTCTACCGCAGGCAGCTCGCAGAGCGAGGGCTGGAATGAGCCAGGCGGCGACTGTTCATCGGGCCGAGGGCTTTGTTTTCCTCTTCGGCGCCGCCGCAATGGCCGCACTTGCCGCCGCCCTCTCGCTCGCGCTCTACCGCTACCCGCCGCCGTATCTGGTCGTGTTCGTATTCGGGATCGGGCTGGTCGGCGCGCTTGCACTGACGCTGGCGCGCTACGAGATCGCGGTAGGCCTTGGCTTTCTCTTACTCGCTGTCGTAAGCGTCGAGCCGGCGCCGCCCGACCTCATCTTCGCCGTCGTGATCGCTGTTGCGCTGATCGCCGGCCGCTTCGACCTCCGCCAGGCGCCCTGGAGCGTCGGCGCCCTGATCGGCGCCTTCCTGGCCCTCAACCTGCTCTCGAGCGTCGAGGTCGTGAACGGGGGTCGCGCGATCGCCTTCTTCTCGATCACGTTCTATCTCGCCATCTTCAGTCTGTGGCTCACGAGCTACGTCAGGTCCATGCGCGCGGCTCGCGTGATCCTGCGGGGCTACCTCGCCGGCGCGGTCGTCTCGGCCTTTCTCGCGTCGCTGGCGCTCTTCGTTCCGATCCCCGGCCACGACCTCCTGACCGAGATCGGTCGCGCGCGCGGCCTGTTCAAGGATCCGAACGTCTTCGGTCCCTTCCTTGTGCCGGCGGCCCTGATCATGATCGAGGAAATCCTCACGCCACGTCTGCTGCGCGTCGGCCGGCTGACGAAGCTCTTGGCGTTCGTCGCGCTTGCCTGCGGCATCCTCTTCTCGTACTCGCGGGCGGCCTGGCTCAACGCGGGCGTCGGCGTCGCCGTGCTCCTGATCGTGCTCGTCCTGCGCCGCGGAGGCGGCCGGCGCGCGGTCTCTGCGTTCGCCCTCCTGCTCGTCGGCCTCGCCGCGCTTACTGCGGCCGTGGCTTTCACGGGCTCGGTGGAGTTCCTCGAGGAACGGGCCCGAGTCCAGAGCTATGACGCTGACCGCTTCGGCGGTCAGTTAGCGAGCGTCGAGGCGGCCGAGCACTACCCGTTTGGCATCGGGCCGGGTCAGATCGAGGAGGTGTCTGACATCGCCACACACAGCACGTATGCGCGCGCGCTCGGAGAGCAAGGCTTGCTGGGACTCCTTGTGCTGCTCGCGCTCATGCTCGTGACGCTGGCCGCTGCGGCGGGCAACGCAATCGTCGGACGCGACACCTACGGGATCGGCTCGGCGGCCCTGTTCGCGGCGTGGTGCGGGATCCTCGCCAACAGCGTCTTCATCGACACGCTGCACTGGCGCCACCTGTGGGTGCTCGCCGCGCTGGTCTGGGCGGGCAGCCGCCGACCGGCGGCGCCCGAGTAGAAAGAAGTAGTTTCGCTGCTAGGGCGTCCGTACGCGGCCGTTCACCACGACGTGTCCGAGCGCGTTGGCGTCGACGCTGTCGAGGACGCGGCGCACTTCGATCACGTCGTTGGGCTCCAGGAGGTCGGGTTTCGAGACGACGAGCGTGCCGTCGACGCGTTGCGCCCAGAACCGGCAATCGGCCACCCCGAGGAGCGGAGGGCCTTCGATCAGCACATAGGTGTAGTCCGATCGGGCGAGCTCGCTGAAGAAGAGGTCGAGCGCATCGCCGGTGAGCAGCCGCGCCGGGTTGGGCGGCGCGTTCCCCGTCCCGAGCACGGCGAGGCTGCCCGTTCCGTCGTTCGTCGACGCCGAGTCGGCCGGATCACCGAGCAGATCGTCGGCGGCGCGCCGCTTCTCTTCCCGCGGCGCGGCGAGCAGCTCCGCCAGCCCCGGTGCCTCGCCGCCCTGCTCGTCGTCGTCGCTGCGCCGGCGCATGTCGGCCCGCACGACCAGCGTCCTCTCGCCGGAGAGCGCCAAGGCCCGTCCGAGCCCCGCCGCCACCTCCGCCTTGCCCTCGTCCGCCAGCGCGCTCGTCACGAGGAGGGTGTGCTGCTTGCCAGGGCCGAGCTCGAGGCCGACCAGTGCCGAGAGCATCTGGAAGGACTCGCGCTTCGCCGCTCCGAGACTTCCGTCTCGACCGAAGCGCCCGCGTGGATAACTGATGCGCGTCAGCACCGGAAGGCCGCTCAGCTCGCTGAGCTCCCTGGGGCCGCCGACCCGCGGCGTGATTCGCTCGCGGACGATCGCTATCAGCACCGCCATGAAGATCCCCGCGAAGAACGCGAAAATCGTGTTGCGGACAGGTCGCGGTGAATCGGCCGCAGCCGGTGGCCGCGCAGCGTCCGCGAGCTGCAGCTCAGAGCCCGCGCTCGCCTGACTGACGCTGAGCTCACTCAGCCGCTCACGGATCGCTTCGATCTCGGTCCGCGCGCCCCGCGTACCGCGCAGGCGGACGATCGCCTCTCGAAGGATCGCGCTCGTGCGGGCCAGACGCCTGCGCTCGGCGTTCCTCTGCCGAGTCAGAAACGTTGCAGCCACCGCGTTGGCGATGTCGGCCGCACCTTGCGCGCTGTTGTCCGTCGCCTTGAGGTTGATGATGTTCGCCTTCGCATCGACCGAGGCGCTCACCTTGTCTTCGAGCGTGGCGCTCGACTCGCCTTCGATTCGCCGGGCGGCTCTGCTCAGGACTTCGCGCGTCGTAAGCAGGGTGCGGATCGTGGCGAGCCGCCGTTCGACGTCCGTTGCCGACTCCGAGAACCCCGGGGACTCGTCGAGCAGGATCCTCGACGTTGCCGAGTAGGTCTTGGGCAGCGTGAGCGAGAGGGTAAGTACTAGTGCAGAGAACCCGGTGACGATGAGAGCGATCAACAAGCCGCTGCGACGCAGCGCGTTGAGATACCGGCGGACGTCGACCGGCTGCTCGGCCACAGGCTCGCGGGGTTGGAGGCGGGCGACAGGCTGGCCTGTCTCCCAACGCTCGGCCATGACTCTCACGATAACGCAACCTTTTTGGAGTTCGAAGGAGCTGCTCGTCCTGTGAAAGTCCTGCTCATCTCCAGCTTCGTCCTTCCCCACGCAGGGGGTGTCGAGCAGTTCGTCGAGACCGCGAAGAATGGACTGTGTGGGCGCGGATGGGACGTCCGGGTTCTCTCCTGCCGTCTTGTAACTACCCCGATTCGGGCCGACGCGACTGTTCCGACGCTGTTCCTGCCTCCGGCGGGGTGGCCGTTGCCCGTCGGCGGTTGGCGGACGCTCTGGCGAGAGGTGGGAAGAGCAGACGTCGTTGTCCTCAACGGCGCACGCCACCTGCTTCCCATCGTCGCAGCCTTCACGGCTCGGATGCGACACAAGGGGATGGTCTTTGTACTCCACGGGTCCGGTGCCCCATTCACGACGGGATCCCTGCTCTATCACCGCGTTCTCGGCTCCCTGTTCGAGTGGACGCTCGTCCGGCCGGCGCTCCGGCTCTCCCATCCGGCTTCGGTCTCCCGGGCCGGCGTTGCCGGGGCCCGAAACCGCTATGGAGTCGAGGCGACGTACGTTGGGTATCCGCTTCGCGCTCTTCCGTCGGCGCAAAGGAAGCGCCCGCCCCGGGACCAGCCCGTGACGATCGTCTGGGTAGGCAGGCTCTACCCGGAGAAGAACCCTCTGCAAGCCGTTGCGGCCGTCGATCGACTTCGGCTCATGCGCGAAGCGACACTCGAGGTCTACGGCGAGGGAATCCTCCGCGAGCGGATGGAAGCGCTCGCTCGATCACGCCCGTGGCTGTCCGTACACGGCGGTCGTCGCTGGGACGAGATACAGGAGATCCAGGGCGAGGCCGATCTTTGCCTCTCCACGTCGGTCAGAGAAGGCGCCCAGCTCGCCGTTCTGGAGGCATTGTCACGCGGAATACCAGTCGTCTGCACGCAAGTCGGCGATGCTCCGGACTACTACCTGGACGCTTCGCTCAAGCAATTCTGCGTTCCGCCAGGAGATCTCGAGGCGACGGCGGCGGCAATGCTCGAGCTCTCACGCTCGTACGACC
>JBKPFD010000104.1:0-3484 GCA_046729155.1 Actinomycetota bacterium | reverse complement strand
CCGACCAGCAGTGCCAGGCCGATCAGTCCGCCGATGCTGGCGAAGACCATCCCGATCACGCGGCTTGCGGTCCATTTCGATCGAGGCCGAGCCGGGCTCGCGGCCGTGTTCGAGGTCGGACGTTGCTCGCCGGAGTCCGCTATCAGGCCCAAGCCTACGAAAGGTCGCCTGCGGCAGGATTGCCGACCTCCGTCTCATCGAGCCGGCGCTCGTCGCGGGCGCGCAGGCGGCGCTCACGCGGACCTCGGCTTCGCCGCAGCGGGTGGTACCCGCTGCTCCGACGACTTCTCCGCTCCACTCGGGACGCGTGGCTCGATGTTCTGGTTGTGGCGGAGGAAGTTGCTGGGATCCCACTTTCGCTTGAGCGCCGTCAGCCGCTCGTACTTCGCGTCGCCGTAGGCACTCCGGACTCGCGACGCGCCCTCGTCGCCGAGGAAATTCACGTAAACCCGGTCGCAGGCGAACGGCTCGAGTGCGGCATGAAATCGACGAGCCCACTCGACGTGGCGGTCCGGCTCGTCGTCATCCTGGGTCCAGACGGCGTTGACGTTGACATTGTGGGCGGCATCACGCTGGCTGAAGGACGTCTCGTCCTCGCCGACGCGGCTCATCGCCCCGCCGAGGTGGAAGGTGATGCAGTACGACAGTGGCGAAGTCTGCGCCGCGGCGTGCTCGACGAGGATCTCGATCGCCCCGTCGGTCAAGGGCGGAAGTTCGGCGGATTTCCAGTAGTAGTGCCAGCCGTGGGGGACGGTGGCATCGAACATCGACTGGAGCGACGTGTACGGCCTAGCCTCGATCGCGTCGAAGAGCGGTGAACCGAATGCGCGTAGCGGTCGGAGAACAGCCTCCCCCTCGCGGGGGCTGCCGGCGTAGCAGACGACGACCATTGCGACCAGGCGGCCGTGGAGTTCGGGCGGAAGCAGCTGCAACGACGGCGTTCGCCGGAGATTGAAGATCGTGGTCAGCTCGTCCGGAGCTTGGGAGATGAAGGCGCGGTAGAAGCGCAGGAGTTCGGACGCGTCCTCCAGGGCGTGGAAAATTGGGCCGGCGAGCACTTGTGGGCCGACGGCATGGAGCTGGTACTCGAACGAGGTGACGATTCCGAAGTTGCCGCCCCCGCCGCGGATCGCCCAGAAGAGGTCGGGGTGTTCATGCTCGCTCGCCGTGACGACCTCGCCTGCGGCCGTCACGACCTCGGCGGAGAGCAGGTTGTCGACGGTGGCGCCATGCTTGCGCATCAGCCAGCCAATGCCGCCGCCCAACGTGAGACCGCCGACGCCCGTGTGCGTGACGACGCCACCTGTCGTGGCAAGGCCGAACGCCTGCGTCTTCCGGTCGAACTCGCCCCAGAGGACGCCTCCCTGCGCCCGAGCGGTGCGGCGGCGCGGCTCGATCGCAATCGCCTTCATCGGGGACAGATCGATCATGAGGCCGCCGTCGCAGACGGCGTGACCACCGACACCGTGACCGCCGCCCCGTACCGAGACGAGCAGGTCGCGCTCGCGCGCGAAGCGGACGGCCGCGACGACGTCGGAAACCTCGGTGCAGCGTACGAGCGCAGCGGGCCGGCGGTCAATTGCTCCGTTCCAGACCTTCCGGGCCTCGTCGTATGCCGGGTTCCCTGGACGGATGACCTCGCCTGCGATCACTTCCGGCAGGTTCTTGAGATCGGTCGCCATCACAGCGAACCTGCCAGCTGCAGACTCGAGCTACAAGTCCAGTTTTCGAACTTGCCGCTGAGCTCGATCTGCGCGACTCTCTGTTCATGGCTGGGTACGGGCAGTTCTGTCCGGTCGCGAGAGGGGCCGAGCTCTTCGCTGAGCGCTGGACGCCGCTGATCGTCCGCGAGCTCCTCCGCGGACCCGCTCACTTCAACGAGCTGCGGCGCGGTTTACCCCGGATCTCACGCAGCCTCCTCTCGGACCGGCTGACAACGCTCGAGCGCGTGGGGGTCGTCGAGCGTCGACCCGCAGCGAGCGGACACGGCCAGGAATACGGGCTGACCACGGCGGGCCAAGAGCTCGACGCAGTCGTCGGTGCCCTTGGCAGCTGGGCGTACAAGTGGGTCTCTCGCGACTTGACCCCCGACAATCTCGATCCGACGCTGCTGATGTGGGTGATCGAGCGCCGGATTCGCGTCGAGAATCTGCCCCCGCAGCGCGTTGTCGTTCGCTTCAAGTTCAGGCGCCTGCCGGCACATGCCTACTGGCTGGTGCTCGAGCGACCGCAGGTCGACCTCTGTTTCTCCGACCCGGGTTTCGGCGTCGATCTCTTCGTGGATGCGGAGGTCAAGGCGCTTACGCAGATCTACCTCGCGCACCTGACGGTTGCCGCGGCTCTGCGTAGAGGCGAGATCACGCTGACGGGAACTCCGCAGTACCGGCGCTCGTTCGCGACCTGGATCGGCGTCACGCCGTACGCGCGCGACCGCGTTCGCTCCGAGCTTCGAACGGCGGAGCGAGCGCACCTGGTCGGGTCCAGATCCCAGACCTGACAGCGCGCCCTTACGGGCCTACCGTCGAAGTCGGCGACGAGGCATCGCCTCTTGGCCGGAAAGGAGGAGCAATGAGATCGAGATCGCTGTGGACCGCAATGCGCGCCACCAAAGGAGGCGACGATCCATGAAGCGAAGGAAAACAACCGTGCTGAGGTTCGCGGCGATCGCCGCTGTGGCGTTGGCGGTCGCTGCGGCGGCGGCAGGCATGACCCGTGATGCAGCCGCTGCGCTGCCGCCGGGTAACACGGTCGCACAGTGGAACAGGATCGCCGAGGACACGGTCGTTGGTTCGGGCACGTTCCAGTCGGAGGGCTTGATCTACATGGCCTATGCCTCGGCTGCCGTCTATGACGCCGTGGTCGCGATCGAGGGGGGCTTCGAGCCCTACGGACCGGCTCGATCGGCCCCCGAAGGGGCATCCGTAGAGGCGGCAGTGGTCGAGGCCGCCTATCGGACGCTGTGGGCCTACTTCCCGCCCGAATCATGCAACCCCAACTCGCCACCGGCCGTGTACGAGTTCTGCCTTGCAGTGCGCCCGAGCCTCGATGCGTACTACGCGGAGGCTCTCGCCGCGATCCCGCCGGGGCAAGCCAAGACGGACGGGCAGGCAGTGGGGCTATTGGCCGCAAACGACATCATCGCTCTCCGTAGTGACGACGGGCGGATGACGCCGATCGCCGTGTCGACGGAGTTCCCGACGCTGCCGCCGGGCCCCGGTGTCTGGCGCTTGACGCCGCCGTTCGCGCCGCCGCAGGTGCCATGGGTGGGCGACGTGGACCGCTTCGTCTTGGGGAGCGTCGACCAGTTCCTGCCCGACACGCCACTGCTGCTCCAGAGCGCCGAGTGGGTGGAGGCGTTCAACGAGATCAAGGCCTACGGCGAGCTGACCAGCAGTGTGCGTAGCGACGATGAGACGAGGATCGCGAGGTTCTGGTCGGCAAACGTGATCCGCCAGTACAACCAGGTCGGTCGCGACCTCGGCGC
>JBKPFD010000103.1:0-7301 GCA_046729155.1 Actinomycetota bacterium | reverse complement strand
CTCGAGCTCCGGTTCGTCCGTCAGCTGGAGCCGCTCGGGTCGGCGGACGCCACCCGTCGAGCCGTGGAGGCCGGCGCCGAGCCGCCGCTTCTCATCACGGCCGCGGACACCGTGTACCGGAGCGGAGACATCGCGCGGTTCGCCACGGCCGCGTCCGTCGACGCCGCTGCAGGTGCGCTCTCGTGGCGGGAAGGTCGAGGGTCGAAGTCGCTTCGGATCGAAGACGGGCGCGTGACGGCGATCCTGGAGCCCGGGGCGACGTCGCAGACGGGCGCACCGCTCTGGTTTGCCGGTGCCGAGATCCTCGAATCGCTCGCCGCTCTCACAGGCCCGCCGTTCGAGCTTGCGGCCGCGTTTCAGGAGGCCGTCGATCGGGGGAAAATCGTGCTCGGAATCGAGATCGGCCCGACGCGGGACCTCACCGAGCCGGCCGACGTCGTGCGGGAGAACTTTCTCTATCTTGAGAGAGAACGATGAGTGAGACCTACGACCTCTTCCAGAAGGGCCGCGCGCACCTGAAGAAGGGCATGCCCGCCCAGGCGACCGTCTCGCTCGAGAAGGCGAAGCGCCGCGAGCCCGACAAGGCGTCGATCCGCGAGGCGCTCGGGATCGCGTATTTCCGCATGCAGGACTACGAGAAGGCGGAGTCGGAGTTCCGCGCGATGACCGAGATCGCCCCGAACGACGACTACGCGCACTACGGCCTCGGACGCAGCCTCGAGAAGCTGGGGCGGGACAAGGAGGCGCAGGGCCAATACAAGCTCGCCAGTTCGCTCAGGCCGGGCAGCGAGCGCTACTCGTCGCGCATCAAAGACCTAGACGCCTAGGTCGTGGTCGGCTACTCGTCGCACCGCGAAGACCTCGGCGCTTAGATCGTGGTCGACGTCGCAATCGTGTCGACCGGTCATTTCAGACGGACGGGTGGGCAGAGCCCACCCGTCCTGATGTCGGCACCGCAAGCGGTGCCTTAGGTGCGGGCGGTCGTCCAGCGCGTCGCGGAGGCGCGCGTGCGAGTGGGGGAGAAGGTCGTCGGCGAGATCGGCCCCGGGCTCTGCGTGCTCCTCGGGGTGGCGCGCGGGGACGAGCCCGCGGAAGCCGAGCGGCTGGCCGGCCGCGTCGCCCGCCTGCGCATCTTCGAGAACGAGGCCGGCAAGTTCGACCGCAGCGTGCTGGACGCGGGCGCCGCCGCCCTTGTCGTCAGCCAGTTCACATTGATCGCTGATACCCAGAAGGGGAATCGCCCGAGCTTCACCGATGCTGCCCCGCCCGAGGAGGCCGAGCGGCTCTACGAGGCGTTCTGCGCCGCGCTCGCCGCCGTCGGCGTCGCCCTCGAGACGGGCGTCTTCGGAGCGCGCATGCGAATCGAGCTCGTCAACGACGGGCCAGTGACGATCGTGCTCGATGCGTGAAAAGGAGGGGCGGCCTCTCGACCGCCCCCGAAGAGCCAGAGCTAACGGCGCCGGTCGACGGCCGCCTTGAGCTGGCCCTTGGTCATCTTCGAGCGGCCCTTGACGCCAAGTCTCTTGGCCTCTCTGTAGAGCTGCTCCTTGGTGCGCTCTCGTCCCTGTGCCATTGATCCCCCTTTCCTCGGCTCGTTCCTCACCATCTGGACCGGTCTCAAACCCGGCACCAAACCCCTTCATGACCAAGAGCCTCAGGGGCGGGCTTTGCCCGTCCCTGCTCCCCACGGCCTCTTCGTCAGCGTTCTCCGAGGAAAGTCATCATGGCGCGCGCAGCGCGCCGGACTTTCCTCGGTTCATTCGCTATCCTCAAGTACCACCGCATTTCGCTGGTTCGAAATGGGCGCGCCGCGCCCGTTTTTTTTGAGAAGGCACACACATGGCTGATCCGTACGACAAGGAACGCACGCTCTACCGCGAGGTCGCACCTCGGGTCGAGCGCAGCGTGCCCGGGGTCGAGGTGCTCGCCGTCCAGCTCTCGGGGCCGGAGCGCTTCACGGTCTTCATCGACCACCCGCGCGGGGTCGATCACGCCCTCTGCGAACGCGTGACGGACGTCCTGCGCGACTACCTCGACCGCTTCTCGGTCGACGTGTCCTCGCCCGGGACGGATCGGCCGCTGCGCGAGCCGCGCCATTTCGAGCGAGTCGTCGGCCGGCGGGTTGCACTGCGCACCGAGGATCCAATCGCGGGGCGCAAGCGCTTCCGCGGCGAGGTCGTCGCAGCCGACGCGCGGGGCCTGAAAGTCGCTGCCGGAGACGACCAGCCCGTTGACATCCCGTACGAGTCGATCGTGCGGGGCAATCTGATCGGAGAGAGGACCTGAGATGAGCCGCGAGATCATCGAAGCCGTTCGCGTGATCGAGAAGGAGAAGGGAATCGAGGGCGACACGCTGATCGCCGCGCTCGAGGACGCCCTCCTCGCCGCATACAAGAAGACCCCCGGCGCCGCGCGCCACGCGACGGTCGAGCTCGACGACGAGGGTGATTTCCGCGTCTTCTCGATCGAGCTGCCGTCCGATATCGAAGAGCGCCTGATCGAGGAGGCGCGCGAGCGGGCGATCACGGAGCTCGAGCAGCTGGAGGCCGAGAACGGCGAGCGCTCACACACGCTCATCAACGACGACGACCTGATGATCGACTGGTCCGAGGTTCCCGAGGACCAGGTCAAGCGCGCCGACGTCACACCCGAGAACTTCGGGCGCATCGCCGCGCAGACCGCGAAGCAGGTCATCCTGCAGCGGATCCGCGAGGCGGAGCGCGAGATGATGTACGAGGAGTACGTCGACCGCGTCACCGAGGTCGTGACGGGCATCGTCCAGCAGGCCGGCGACCGCAACAACGTCCTCGTCGACCTCGGAAAGGTCGAGGCGCTGCTCCCGCGCTCCGAGCAGGTCGACGGCGAGCGCTACGAGCAAGGCAGCCGGATCAAGGCCGTCATCACCGAGGTCCGCTCGGGCACGAAGGGGCCGCAGGTGATCCTTTCGCGCCGCGACCCGGAGCTCATCCGGACGCTGTTCGAGCTCGAGGTGCCCGAGATCGCCGACGGCCTCGTCGAGATCCGCGGCGTCGCGCGGGAGCCCGGCTACCGGTCGAAGATCGCGGTCGAGTCGCACGCCCAGGGCGTCGACCCGGTCGGTGCGTGCGTCGGCCCGCGCGGGTCGCGCGTCCGCATGGTCGTTTCGGAGCTTCGCGGCGAGAAGATCGACATCATCCCCTGGAATACGGAGCCCGCCCGGTTCATCGCCAAGGCCCTGTCTCCCGCGCGTGTGCGCGAGGTCTTCGTCGACGACGAGACGAAGGAGGCGACGGTCGTCGTGCCGGAGGATCAGCTCGCGCTGGCGATCGGCAAGGAGGGCCTCAACGCGCGGCTCGCAGCCCGCCTGACCGGCTGGCGCGTCGACATCCAGTCTGACCAGGAGTTCGCGCAGGCCGAGGCCGAGGCTGCGTTCGCCGGCGAGGAGGAGGGCGGCGGTGAGTTCTCCGGCCGCTGTGCCGCGATCCTCGCCAACGGCAAGCGCTGCCCGAACACCGCGCTGCCCGGCTCGCGCTTCTGCGGGATTCCCGCGCACCAGGAGCTGGCGGCGCGCGAGGCCGCGGGCGAAACCGTCGCCGCGGCACCCGCCGCCGGCGCGGGGGCCGCGGCTTCGGCCGATGTATCCGAGAGCGCCGCGGTGTCTGAGACCGTCCCGGAGGAAGAGGCGCCCGCCGGCGACGCCGAGCCCGAGACGAGCGCCGCGGAGGCGCCCGAACAGGCGGCCGAAGCCGAGGCTGCCGACGAGGAGATCCTCACCGAGGCAGAGCCCGAGATAGATGAGCCGGTCCACGAGACGGCGCCGGTCGGCGACGTCCGCGAGGGCGCCGGCCCCGAGCCCGAGGTCGAGTCGCCCGTCCTCGGCCAGGAAGGGGACGACCACGGCGCTGCGTGAACCAGGAGCCGGTCAGGACATGCGCAGGCTGCGGTCGCAAGGCGCCGAAGGCCGAGTTCCGACGCTTCGTCGCGCCCGACGGCGTCCTCACGCCGAGCGCGGACGGGCCCGGCCGGGGCGTCTACACGTGTCGGCGGCTGCAGTGCTTCGAGCGCGCCCTGGCCCGCAGGGCCTTCGCACGCACCCTACGTCGCCCTGTGCGGGTCGAACCAGGGCTCGCTGCTCTCTACACTGACCCGAAACACCATGGCTGATTCCAAAGGAAACAAACCGAACAGGCCGGTCCGGCCGCGCCAGGCCCCGAGCCGGGGCCGCAAGCGCCGTGTCGTCATCGACACGGGCGCCGCGCGCCCGCGGCCCGATTCGCGCCAGCAGCGCGAGCGGACGGAACCCCGGCCGAAGGCTCCGCCTGCGCCGCCGCCGACCGGTCCCGTGACCGTCGCCTCGGGTGTTTCGGTCAAGGAGCTCTCCGCGGCGCTCGGAATCCCGGCCGTTCAGATCATCAAGATCATGATGGGGCTCGGCGAGATGGTGACGATCACGCAGACGCTCTCGGACGAGGCGGTGCAGCTGATCGCGGCCGAGGTCAAGCGCGAGGTCAACATCAAGCACGTCGCGGACGAGGACGAGCTGCCGGAGACCTACGAGGACACGGACGAGGACCTCGTGGCACGCCCGCCCGTCGTCACGATCATGGGCCACGTCGACCACGGCAAGACGACGCTGCTCGACGCGATTCGCGAGGCCTCCGTCGTCGAGACCGAGGCCGGGGGCATCACCCAGCACATCGGCGCCTACCAGGCGGATCACGACGGCCGCAAGATCACGTTTCTCGACACCCCCGGCCACGAGGCCTTCACCGCGATGCGCGCCCGAGGCGCGAACGTCACCGATGTCGCCGTGCTCGTCGTCGCTGCCGACGACGGAGTGAAGCCGCAGACCCAGGAGTCGATCGCGCACGCGCGGGCGGCCGACGTGCCCATCGTCGTGGCAGTGAACAAAGTCGACAAGGCCGACGCCGACCCGCAGCGCGTCCGCCAGGAGCTGACTCAGGAGGAGCTGCAGCCCGAGGAGTGGGGCGGGACGACCCAGTACTCGGACGTCTCCGCGAAGGACAAGCAGAACCTCGACGACCTGCTCGAGAAGGTGCTGCTCGTTGCAGACGCCGAGCTCGAGCTGAAGGCCAACCCGAACGCCGAGGCCTCTGGCCCGATCATCGAGTCGCGGCTCGACGTGGGCCGCGGCCCGGTGGCGACGATGCTCATCCAGCGCGGCACGCTCCGCGTCGGCGACGCAATCGTGGCCGGCGACGCGTGGGGCAAGGTGCGCGCGCTCCATACGTTCCGCGGCGAGAAGGTGAAGGAAGCGCGCCCGGGCGACCCGGTCGAGATCATCGGCTTCGACAAGCCACCGGCCGCGGGCGAGCATGCGCGGGTCGTCGAGAACGAGCGGCAGGCGCGCCACCTGGCCAACCTGCGCGGCGAGCGCGTGCGCCGGGAGCAGCTGGCGCAGCGGCGCGCGGCCGGAGTCTCGCTCGAGACGCTCTTCTCGCAGATGCAGGAGGGCGGCGTGCAGGACCTGAACCTCGTCGTCAAGGGGGACGTCGACGGCTCGGTGGAGGCGGCCGTGTCCGAGCTCCAGAAGATCCAGCATCCGGAGGTGCGCGTCAACGTCATCCACACCGGCGTCGGCGGCATCTCCGAGAACGACGTCATGCTTGCCGCCGCCTCGAGCGCCATGGTCGTCGGCTTCAACGTGCGGCCGAACGCGGAGGCGCGGGCGTCCGCCGAGCGCGAGGGCGTCGAGATCCGCACCTATAGCGTCATCTACCGGCTGACGGAGGACATCGAGCAGGCCCTCGTCGGCATGCTGAAGCCGGTCACGACCGAGGAGACACTCGGCGAGGCGGAGGTGCGGCAGCTCTTCCGCGTCTCGCGGCTCGGGACGATCGCCGGCTCCTACGTGACCAGTGGCCTCGTCCGCCGCGGCGCCAAGGTGCGCGTCATCCGCGAGGGAACTGTGATCTACGACACGTCGATCGCGCAGCTCAAGCGCTTCAAGGACGACGTGCGCGAGGTCGAGGAGGGCTTCGAGTGCGGGATCCTCCTGGACGGCTTCAACGACGTGAAGGAAGGCGACGTCCTCGAGGCCTACGAGATCCGGGAGATCGAGCGCACCGACCTCTCCGAGACCTAGTCCACGGCAGTCAAGATGTCCGGCGTGGGCGCCGGCTACGTAGGGATCCTGACCGTCGAGCTGCACTTTCCGGAGGCGGGCTCGCTGAAGGGCAAGCGCAAGCACGTCAAGTCGGCCAAGGCGCAGCTCCAGAACCGCTTCGGCGCGTCGGTCGCCGAGGTCGACCACCACGACCTCTGGCAGCGGGCACGACTGACGCTCGCGTGCGTCGCGCGCGACCACGGCGAGGCCGAGCGGCTGCTCGAGGAGGCCGTGCGCTACCTGAACGGGCAGGACTACGAGCTCGTCCGCACCGAGCGGGAGGTCGTCGTCCCCGATGACTGACCGGATGAGGCGCGTGAACGAGTCGATCAAGGAGGTGCTCTCCGAAGGCCTCGGCTCGCTCCAGGACCCGCGCATCGGGTTCGTCACGGTCACGGGCGTCGACACTTCGCCCGACCTGCGCCAGGCGCGTGTGTTCGTCAGCGTGCTCGGCTCGGAGCGCAAGCGCGAGAGGACGCTGGCCGGCTTGGCGTCGGCCCACGGGATCCTGCAGGCTCGGATCGCCGACGAGCTGAGGCTGAAGCGGACCCCCCAACTGACCTTCGAATACGATCCGTCGGTCGAACGCGGGGTCCGCATGTCCCAACTCATCGATGAGCTCGTCCCCGACGACTGAAAACGAGCTCGCGGCCGTCGCGGACGCGATCCGCTCGCACGACCGCTTTCTCGTCACGACCCACGAGAACCCCGACGGCGACGCGCTCGGCTCGCTGCTCGCGACGAAGCTCGCGCTCGACGCTCTCGGCAAGGACGCGACGATGTACCTCGGAGGCGAGGCGCCGCTGCCGGGCGAGTACGACTGGATGCCGTTCGACGGGCTCCGGCGCAAGCTCCCGGAAGACGCGGCCGAGCGCGTCCTGCTCGCCGTCGACTGCGCGAACGAGAGTCGCCTGGGGCCCGATCCGGAGGTGCTCGCGAGCGCGCCGCTCGTCGTCAACGTCGACCACCACCACGACAACACGCGCTTCGGCGCGGTCAACCTCGTCGTTTCGGACGCGTCCTCGACCGGCGAGATCCTCCGCGACCTGCTCGAGGAGCTGGGCGTCGAGCTGACGCCCGAGATCGCGGAAGCGCTCTATATCGCGCTCGTCACCGACACCGGGCGCTTCCAGTACGCGAACACGACCCCGAAGGCGCTGCGGCTCGCGGCCGAGCTCGTCGAGGCCGGAGCGGA
>JBKPFD010000102.1:0-5386 GCA_046729155.1 Actinomycetota bacterium | reverse complement strand
GGTTCGCATCGCCCAGTGCGGGTGACACTACCGGGACGTTGCGCGCTTTCCTATGGGCCGGTCGGCCTATCTTTACAAGGGGTATAGCGGTTCCTAGATCTAGCGCGCGGCGGCTTTCCCGCGCGCGCACGCCGACTTATCATCCCAAGGCCCCGTGAACCCTCTGCGAGCCCTGTTCGGACGCCGTAGCGAAGCCGCGCTTGGCGTGGCTCCATACGAGTCGCCGCCGGAGCACGACGCTGTCCGCGAACGGGACCTCGAAGCCGTCTCGTCGCTCTCCGGCGCGCTCGGTCGGGCTTATGACGCACGGACCGTCGGCCGCACGCTCCTCGGTCAGGTCCGTGCGCTCGTCGGCGCGGACTTCTGCGCGGTCGCCGTCGTCCAGGACGATGGGCGGACCGCCCAGGGCCTCGTGGCCCTGGACGGCGACCAGGAAGTCGACTGGTGGGACACCGTCCGGATCGACTTCGACGAGGAGCCGTCCGCGATCGCGAGCGCGGCCCTCGAAGCCGAGCCTATCGCCGTCTACGACGTGGGCCGCTCGCCGCAGGTGAACAGCAGGCTCGCGGAGCGCGTCGGCGCGAAGAGCGCCGCCTTTGTCCCGCTCATCGCGGGCGAGCGTGTCCGCGCGGTGCTCGTCGTGGCGGCGACGGCGAAGCCGCGCGTGTTCGAAGCCGAAGAGCTGTCCCTCCTGCAGACCCTCGCCTCCGAGGCGGCGCTCGCGCTCGAGCGCACGCGCTCCGCGTCCCAGCTCGCCGAGGCTCTCGAGCGCGAACGGATCGTGTCGTCGATCGGGCGCAAGGTGCGCTCGGAGCTCGACGTGGAAGCCGTGCTGCGCGTAGCCGTCGAGGAGGCCGGCCGGGCCGCCGGCGTCTCGCGGTGCTTCATCCGGCTCGGAGAGCCGGGCGGGTCGATGCCCATCCGCGCCGAGTGGGACGACGAGGGATTCGTGCCGATCGGGTCCGCCTCCGGCGTGCTCCCCGTCTCGAACATCGCGGCGCGGGAGCGGCGAACCGTCGCGTGCGAGGACGTGCGCACCGACCCGGCTCTCGACGACCCGACCCTCGGCGACCCGCAGACGCTGGTCGAACTCGGCACGATCGCCGCGCTCGCGACGCCGATCCTCGTCTTCGACCGGATGATCGGCATCTTCGGCTTTCACCGTCCTGACCCGAGGGCCTGGTCGAGGGCCGACATCTCGCTCGCCGAAGCGGTCGCGCGCGAGATCGGCCTCGCCGTCCACGCCGCCAGCCTGCTCGAGCTGAACGAGCGCAGGCTCGAGCAGCAGCATGCGCTGCTCAAAGCCGCGCAGGCCGTCGCGAGCGAGCTCCGCGTGGAGACGGTGCTGCAGCGGCTCGTCGTCGAGGTGACGAACCTGATCGACGCGGACACGGCCGACTGCTATCTCCTCGATGAGGACGGCACCGTCCTCCGATGCGCCGCGGTCAACGGCCTCGATCCGGCGCTAGTCGAGTTCGAGTTCCCGGCCGACCGCGGCCTCGCAGGAGAAGCCCTGCGCACCGGGCGCTCGGCCGTCTCGAACGACTACGCGCAGCGGGACGAGCCGTTCCCGCACGCGGCGTACAGCGGCTTCACGGCCGCAGTCGCCGCGCCGATGACTTGGGCGGGCGAGGCACGGGGCGTCCTCGGCGCCGGCACCCGCGATCCCGAGCGCCGTTTCGGGCCGGACGACGCCGAGCTCCTGGAGACGTTCGCCGGCCTCGCCGGGCTGGCTGTCCGCAACGCGGCGAGCTTCGAGCAGAGCGTGCGCCAGGCGCGCATCGAGCGCGGCTTCTTCGGAATCGCCTCCGCCCTCGCTGAGCCGCTGTCCCAGACGGCGACGCTGGACGCGGTCGCGAATGCCGCGAGCGTTGCGCTCGGCGCGTCGTCCGCGGCCGTGCTCATGCCCGAGGGCCGCGAGCTGAGGCTCGCCGCCTCGTACCAGCTGCCCGCGGTGCTCGAGGAGTCTCTGCGGGCCGGCATCCCGGAGTCGGCGAGCGTGCTCGAGGCCTGCGCCCAGGAGCGCCGCGTGCTCGCCGCGCCTGCCCTAGCCGAAGACGACCGCTTCGAGGAGGACTGGCGTGGGCTCGCGTCGACTGCGGGCCTCGGTGCCCTGCTCGCGATCCCGGTCGATCCGCCCCGCCGCGATGCCGGCGGGCTGGCGATCGTCTTCTTCGCGGAGCCGCGGAGATTCAGCGACGAGGACCTCGAGCTCGCGCAGAAGCTGGCCGGGGCTGCGCGGGGTGCCCTCGAGCGGAGCGAGCTCTTCGAGAGCGAGCGAACGTCGCGCGCCCTCTCGCAACAGCTTGCTCGCATGGGCAGCCTCCTGGCCGCCGAGCTCGACCCGGCCGCGGTTCTCGACGAGGTCGTCCAGCAGGCACCGACGTTGCTTGCCGCGGACGCGTCGTCCATCCGCGTCGTCGAGGACGACGAGCTGATCGTGACGGCCGTGCACGGAGCCGGCCTCGAGGGCACGCTCGGCTCTCGCGCGCCGACGACGGCCTGGCTCGCGGGCGACGTGGTCCAGCTACGCACGCACGTCGTGCTCGCCGACGCCGGCAGCGACTCGAGACTGCTCGCCGACGACCCGGCGCTCGGCGCGGGCTACCGCGGCTACCTGGGCGTGCCGCTCGTCGGCGCGGAGGGCGGCACGCAGGGCGTGCTGGCGGTCTACTCGCGGCGGCCGCGGGCCTGGCGCGACGAGGAGGTCGAGGCGCTCTCGGCGCTCGCCGGAAACGCATCGGCGGTGCTCACGAACGCCGAGCTCTACCAGAGCGTCGCGCTCGAGCGCGAGCGCAGCTACGCGATCCTGGCCAACATCGCCGACGGCATCGTCGCCGTCGACCGCGACGAGCACGTCGTCCTCTGGAACACGGCGGCCGAGCAGATCACGGGTGTGCCCGCGGCCGCCGCCCTGGGCAAGAAACCGTACGAGGTCATCCACCGCGAGCTCGCATCCGAGGGCGGTTCGACCACCGGCGAGCGGCTGGTGCCGATCCAGCGAGGCGCAGACGAGGTCTGGCTGTCGCTAACGGAGGCGGTGATGCGCGACCCGACCGGCGGCGTGGCCGGCCGCATCTTCGCCTTCCGCGACGTCTCGGCCGAGCGTCTCGTCGAGCAGATGAAGTCGGACTTCGTCTCTACGGTCTCCCACGAGCTGCGCGCGCCGCTGACATCGATCTACGGCTTCGCCGAGACGCTCCTCCGTCGCGACGTGCTCTTCGAAGAGGAGGAGCGGCGTACGTTCCTCGGCTACGTCGCGTCGGAGGCGCAGCGACTGACCGGCATCGTCGACACGCTCCTGAGCGTCGCGCGGCTCGACGCAGGCGATCTGCACGTCGAGGTCGCTCCGATCGACGTACGCCCAGTCGTGTCGGAGGTGGTCAGCACCGCCGAGTCGTCGCCGGCCGGCAACGGGCACCGGTTCGTGGTCTCCGTCCCCGACGAGCCGCTCGCAGCGGCCGCAGACCAGGAGAAGCTCCGCCAGATACTTGCCAACCTCGTCGATAACGCCGTCAAGTTCTCGATGCCCGGCGGGACGGTCACGGTCGAGGCCCGACGTGCCAGTGGGACGGTCGAGGTGCGGGTCGTCGACGAGGGAATCGGCATCCCGGCGGGCGAGCGGGAGCGGATCTTCAGGAAGTTCCACCGTCTCGAGGGTGGAGGGCGCGAGCGCGGCGGCACCGGACTCGGGCTCTTCATCGCACGCGGGCTCGTCACCGCAATGGGCGGCCGCATCTGGGTCGACTCGGAAGAGGGCCGGGGATCGAGCTTCGCGTTCGAGCTGCCGCTCGCCGCCGAGCCCGCCCTGGAGCGCGAATGACCACCGTCGAGACGGGTATAGACGAATCCTTGCCGAAGGTGCTCGTGATCGACGACGAGGCCCCGATCCGGCTCCTCTGCCGCGTCAACCTCGAGGCCGAGAAGATGACGGTGATCGAGGCGGAGGAAGGCGCCACGGGCCTCGAGCTCGCGCGATCGGAGCGGCCGGACGTGATCCTCCTCGACGTGATGATGCCGCGCATGGACGGCTGGGAAGTGCTGCAGCGCCTGCTCGACGACGAGGCCACGCGCGAGATTCCGATCGTCTTCCTGACCGCCCGCGCCGAGCTTCGTGACCGCGCGCGCGGGCTCGACCTCGGGGGCGTCGACTACGTGACGAAGCCGTTCAACCCGCTCGAGCTCGCGCCGCTCGTGCGGACGGTGCTCGAACGCGTCTCGCGCGGGGAGCGCGAAGCCCTCCGCAAAGAGCGGATCGCCGAGCTCCGGGATCTCCTGGTGGAGTGACTACCCGGCGAAGTCGGCGGTGACCATGCGCGTCACGCCGCCGGCTACTCCGACCCCGATCCTCCGGAAACCCGGATCGAGCAGGACCGCGCGATGTGGCGGGCTCGTCATCCACATCTGGAGGACGACGGCGGCGCTGAAGCCGGGCTCGGTCGCGTACGCGATGTTCTCCCCGAGCGCTTGTGCGCGGACGCCGAAGCGGCGCAACCGCTGCACGAACGGCCCGTGGTCGAAGTAGCCACGGCGGGCCATATCGACCGAGTGGGAGCGAGCTGCCCGGTATAGCGCCGGCCCGAGGCCGAGCGGCCGCCGCCCGTGCGCAGCCCGTGCGCGGTTCACGGCCCGCAGGATCGCGAGCTCTTGCGCGGTCGGGCTGATCGCGGCGGCGCCCGTCGGTGCCGTGGTCACCGGCGAAACAACGGGGTCGGCTGTTGCGGCCGGCGGGCCGGCGACACAACAAACGAGTAGCACAGCGAGGACGCTGAGAATGCGGCGGTTCTCAGTCATCAGGGGGTCGGTGCGGCACCGTACAGAACCCGACGGAGGATGCCAAATTGAAAACGGTAAAAACCTGCTAGAAAGTAGGTTTATCTCGCCGTCTGAGCGAGAAGAATCCCGCACAGCACGAGCAAACCGCCCGCGATCTCCATCCTGCTCAGCGACTCGCCGAGCCATGCGTACGCGACGAGCGCGCCCGCGACCGGCTCCCACGTCGCCGCGATCGCGACCCGTGTCGCCGTGATGTGCCGGAGCGATCCGACGAGGAGGCCGAAGGGGACGATCGTGCCGACGACGATCATCGTCAGCATCAGCACCCAGACCGGAAGCTCCGTCGTGACGAGGGATCCCTCGAGCTCGACGCGGTCGTCGACGAGGCGCGCCGGGAAGCTCCACCACGGCTCGAGCACAGCCCAGAACAGCGACGCGAAGACGAAGCCCCACCACAGGAGCGAGATCGGATCGCGGCGATCGACGGCGTGCTCGGCGAGCAGGATGTAGAGCGCGAACGTCACGGCGGCGCCGAGTGAAGCGAGAACGCCGAAGCCATTCAGCCGCACTCCGCCCCAGACGTCGACCACGAAGGAGAGGCCGCCGATCG
>JBKPFD010000101.1:0-7653 GCA_046729155.1 Actinomycetota bacterium | reverse complement strand
TTCGTCGCGGTGCTCGTCCTGTTCGCCGCGGGCCGGTTGATGCGCCGAAACGTCGACGTGCTCATGGACCGGATGCCGGTCGAGGCGGAGCGCGCGGCGAGGCGCGCGATCGAGGCGCTCGACCCTGCGGTGCAGCTGCGCCGGCTGCGCATGCGGCAGGCAGCGGGGCGGCACTTCGCCGACGTCGTGATCGGCGTCTCCGCGGACGCCGCCGTCGGGCAGGCACATGCGGCCGCGGATGCCGTGGAGGCCGCCGTCCACGACGCGGTCCCGGGCAGCGACGTCGTCGTGCACGTCGAGCCGGTCGACGAGGCCGCGCTCCGCGAGCGCGTGAACGCGGCTGCGCTAAGCGTCCCGCGTGTGCGCGAGGTGCACAACCTGCGCTTGCTCAACGTCGACGGCGCCCTGCAGGTGGCGCTGCACCTCAAGCTGCCCGGAGAGCTTTCGCTGGAGGACGCCCACGAGGTCGCGTCGAGCGTCGAGCAGGCGATCTCGGCCGCGGTGCCCGAGGTCGACTCGGTGCAGACGCACCTCGAGCCGCTGCGCGAGCCGGGAGCCGGGACGGCGCCCGCCGCTGCGGACGTGCGGGCCGACTCGGAGGCTGTCCGCCGTGTCGTCCGGGACGAGACCGGTGTCGACCCTCGCGAGCTGCGCTTTCTCGAGACCGACGACGGGCTCGTCGTCTTCCTCACGCTCGGCCTCGATCCCGACACCCGCTTGGCCGACGCGCACGAGCGCGCGAGCGAGATCGAGGAGCGAATCAGGCGCGCCTGCAGCGGAGTGGCCGACGTTATCGTCCACACCGAGCCTTGAAGCTCTGCATGTTCTCTCCGAAGGGCGCGAATCTCTGGCGCGGGTGGCCGGGGAGGATCGACGGCGACCACGTGGTCCAGCTCGCGGCGCAGACCCTCCAGTCGTTCTTCACAGGAGGCGGCCAGGCCCGGGAGCATGCGGAGTACGCGCTCGAGGACGTCGATCTCCGCCCGCCGGTGATCCAGCCGCCCTCGGTGCGCGATTTCTACGCCTTCGAGCAGCACGTGAAGACAGCCCGTGCGCTCCGGGGCCTGGAGATGGTGCCGGAGTGGTACGAGATCCCGGCCTTCTACTTCTCGAACCCGGCGGCGATCTTCGGCCCCGAGGACGAGATTCCGTACCCCGAGGGCACGCGGGAGCTCGACTACGAGCTCGAGGTCGCGGCGGTGATCGGCGCAGACGGGCAGATCGGCGGCTTCACGGTCATGAACGACTGGTCGGCGCGTGACCTACAGCGCCCGGAGATGAAGGTCGGCCTCGGCCCGGCCAAGGGAAAGGACTTCGCGACGAGCCTTGGCCCCGTGGTCGTCACGCCCGACGACCTCGGCGACCTGCGGCTGGAGATGATCGCGCGCGTCAACGGCGAGGAACGGTCGCGCGGAAACCTCGGCGACATGTACCACTCGTGGGACGCGATCGTCGAGCACGCTGCGCGGAACACGAGGCTCCGGGCCGGCGACGTGTTCGGCTCGGGCACCGTCGGGACCGGGTGCATCCTCGAGCTCGGCGACGGGCGCTGGCTACAACCGGGCGACGTGGTCGAGCTCGAAGTGGAGGGGATCGGCGTGCTGCGCAACCGGGTCGGCGCCGCGGCGCGCGGCTGAGCTCAGTCGGGGCCCGACGGGCCCGACAACCCGTACGGCCAGGAGAAGAGCACGGACGGAACCGGGGCGGTCTCATCGGTGTTCTGCGCGGCCGAGCCCGAGGCCGACGAGCTCGACGAGAGGCCGTTCGCGGGGATGCCGGCCCGGCGCGTGACGCGCACCTTGTAGCCGCCGCTCGCAGTCTGGCCGAGCACCTCGAGCGAGAAGCCGGCTGCAGCGTCGTCGAAGCCCGCGACCTCGCCCGGGCCCTTGTCGAACGGCGCTTCGTACAGCGGGCCGCAGCGGTTGAGGAGCTCCGAGCTCGTGTCGCGCTGGGCGGCGCGCACGCGGATCGGCCCCTCGCCGCTTTTGACGGTGCCGTCGACGGAGTAGACGAGGACGCCGTCCTCGCAGAGGCGGCTGTCCTCGCCGACCCGCTTGCGGGCCTCGATGACGAAGGCCGACGAGGAGCCGGTCGGGACTACGATGCCCTTGAGGCCTCCGGAACGCGCCGCGGGGGTCAGCGTCGCCGTCACTTCGCCGGGGCCGTTGAGACACGTGAGCTCGGACGGTTGCAGCCAGCCGAGCTTCCACTTGTGCCAGGCCAGCAGGTGCGACCCGGGCAGGTTCCAGCTCATCATGTCCCAGCCGCCGGCGAAGCGGAACAGCGTCCAGTAGGTCGGGTTCGGCACGTCGTAGAGGTCGGGCAGGCCGAGGATGTGGCCCGTCTCGTGGACGAGCACGAAGGCCCCGTACGAGGACGGCGACACGTCGCGCACGTCCTCGCCGAAGGTGGCGCCGTAGCGAAGCTCAGTGCCGTCGACCTTGACGCCGCTGCCGGCGAACGCATGGAAGGCGGGCGACCGCTCGAGGGCGGAGCCGCGCGACGCGACGACGTAGATGATCGAGTAGGGCGAGAAGTCGACGTCCCGGTTGGCCGCCGCGACCGCGTCCGCGATGTAGTTCTTCTGTTCGATGAAACTGACGCCGTCACCGAGCCCGTAGGCGCGCGAGCCGCGCTGCATCCGGTACCAGCGATGGACCGGCGTCACGTCGAGCGTCGTCCGACCGGCGGAGACCTCCTTGAACCAGGCGGCGGCGGGCTTCACGAGCCGGTCGTACAGCTGGCTGGTCGACTCCGACGCGCGGCGGTCATGGAAGTCCACGAACAGCATCACGGCCCGGAGCGTTCCGAGTGCCTTCAGCGACAGGGCGGAGTTGAACGTCGCCTCGTTCATCTCGGCGCCGGACACGCCGAACATGTGCGGGGCGCACGGGGGTGGCGGCGGGGCGGGCTCGTCTCCCGCGACAGCGGCGCCCGATCCGCTCGAGCACTCGGCGACAGCGGTGCGGAGAGTCGCGAGCCGCGCGTTCTGCCGCTGCACGTACCGGTGGCGCAGTCGCCGGCTTGGATGGCTGCGGAAGAACGCCTTCCTGCGCGGGATCATCGTCTCGCGAAAGATCCGGAGCTCCCGCGCGCGCCGCTCCTTCAGGTCCGCGGTACAGGCGGTTGAGGTCGAATCCGCCGCGACCGCCTGGGGTGAAGAGAAGCACGCAGCGATCACGGCGAAAGCCGTGCAGACGAACAGCGCCGCAATGGAGGGCCGGGCCGCGAGCATCTCCAACGGCCCCAATCGGCAGCACCGCGCTTGAGGTGGACACTCGCGCGAGTGTCGCTCGGAGGCGGTACTCCCTTTCAGTGACGCTGCGGCGCGCCGTTATCCTTGCGGCATGCCGACGTACCAGCAGCGCGGCGAGATCCCTCGCAAGCGCCACATCCAGTTCCGCGACAACGGCACGCTCCTCACCGAGGAGGTGATGGGCCTCGAGGGCTTCTCGGGGAACGAGTCGATCCTCTACCACCTCATCTCGCCGTGCCGCGTCAAGGAGCTCGGCGACTTCGAGCCGATCGAGCGCGAGGAGTGGGTCCCGGACGCCCACGCGCACCGGCACATGAAGACGGCCGGCATGGAGGCCGAGGGCGACGCGGTCTCGGGCCGCCGGCTGCTGATGTGGAACGACGACGTCGAGATCTCGCTCTGTCGTCCCGCCGATGCGATGGAGCCCTTCTACCGAAACGGCGAGGGCGACGAGGTCATCTTCGTCCACGAGGGCTCGGGGACGCTCGAGACGATCTTCGGCGACCTGCCGTACCGCGAAGGCGACTACGTGGTCGTCCCGCGCGGGACCACCTACCGCTTCGTGCCGGAAGGGCCGCAGCGCCACGTCGTCTTCGAGTCACCCGGCCTGATCGAGATTCCGCGGCGCTACCGGAACGAGTACGGCCAGCTGCTGGAGCACGCGCCGTACTACCACCGCGACATCCATCCTCCGACCGAGCTGCGCACGCTGCGCGACCGAGGCGAGTACGAGGTGAAGGTGCGGATCCGCGACGGCTATCAGACCTACGTCGTCGACTACCACCCCTTCGACGTCGTCGGCTGGGACGGCTACGTCTATCCGTGGACGTTCAACATCAACGACTTCGAGCCGATCACGGGACGGATCCACATGCCGCCGCCGTCGCACCAGACCTTCGAGGGGCGGAACTTCGTCATCTGCTCGTTCTGCCCGCGGAAGCTGGACTTCGACCCGCTCGCCGTGCCGATCCCGTACCACCACTCGAACCTGAACTCGGAGGAGATGATCTATTACGTCGACGGGCAGTTCTCGTCGCGGAAGGGGATCGAGATCGGCTCCGTCACGCTCCATCCGTCGGGGATCCCGCACGGACCGCAGCCGGGGCTCGCGGAGAAGTCGCTCGGCGCGACCGAGACGCACGAGCTCGCGGTGATGTGCGACACGTTCCATCCGCTTCGGCTCTCGAAGCTCGCGAAGGAGCTGGACGACGGGGCCTACGCGTACTCGTGGTACGACGAGCCTGGGGAGACTCACACCTACGACCAGGACCCGGCGGGCGCGACATCACATCTGTAGGGGCCGGCCGGAGGTCGGCGCCTTTTTTATGGCGCAGCCCACCTCCTCCCCGTCGCGATCGTATTGAGGAAAAGCACACCCATGGGTGACGGTTCAGGAACGAAAGCGAACGGCACGGG
Organism: Actinomycetota bacterium; assembly: GCA_046729155.1. Classification (GTDB taxonomy): domain Bacteria; phylum Actinomycetota; class Thermoleophilia; order Gaiellales; family Gaiellaceae; genus VAXT01. The sequence continues at coordinate 2,981 of JBKPFD010000101.1, read as the reverse complement.
ACGTCGCTCCGTCGTCATCGACTTCGACGGCACCGTCACGGAGCACGACCTGCTCGACACGATCGCGTCGAGCTTCGGCGACCCAGCGGTCTACCGGGAGGTCGAGGACGGCCTCGACGCGGGGACGATGCCGCTCCGCGAAGTGATCACGCGAGAGTTCGAGCCGGTCACGGCGCCGCTGGGCGAAGTCGTCGCCTGGGTCCTCGACCACGCCGAGATCCGAACCGGCTTCCGCGACTTAGTCGAGCAGGCGCAGGCAGCCGGCTGGGAGGTGCACGTCGTCTCGAGCGGCTTCCACGAGCTGATCGAGCCCGTCCTCGCCCGCGAAGGCGTCGACGTCCTCCTCCACGCCAACCGGGTCGACGCAAGCCCGGCCGGCTGGCGCGTGGACTGGCGTTACCCCGACGACTGCGAGCACTGCGGCGAGTCGAGCATGCGTAATCTGCAGCCGGACGGGTACGTCGTCTACGTCGGCGACGGCTACTCCGATCGCTGCGCCGCGCTCGCGGCCGACCGGGTCTTCGCCACCCGCGGGCTCGCCCGCTACCTCTCCGAGCGCGGTAACGCCTTCGAGCCGTTCTCAGATTTCCGAGACCTGTCCCGGGCGCTCGCCAACGAAATCGTTACGCCGTCTTCCTAGCGCGCCACCTGCGGCGCGGCTTCGGCCGCGGACGGGGCCGCCGCTAGGCTCACGCAGCCGTGGGGATCGTCCAGCTTCCCGAGCCGTACGACTTCGAGCTCTCGACTGCGCGCTACCGCACGTTCGGCCCCGACCTCGCGAATCTCTGGCACGACGAGGGTTTGCATCGGGTCGTCGACGGGCGCGAAGTGCGGATCGAGGGAGTGGACGACGGCGTCGACGTCGAGCCGCTCGATGCTGCGATCGAGCCGGTCGTGCTGAAGCTGCTCGGCGCGGAGTTCGACCTCGACGCCTTCGCCGCATTCGCCGAGACCGAAGTCACGCTCGCTCCGCTGGCCTCGGAGCTGCGCGGACTGAGGCCGCCGCTCGCGGTCGAGCCGTTCGAGACCCTCGTCACGTCGATCACCGCTCAGCAGGTCTCGCTGCGGGCGGCATTCGCGATCCGCAACCGGCTGATCGAGCGTTTCGGCGTCCGAGCTGACCACGCCTACGCCTTCCCGACACGAGAGCGCATGGCCACCGCGCACCCGGACGAGCTCGCTTCGCTCGGCTTCTCCCGTCGCAAGGCCGAGTACGTCGTCGGCCTCGCGCGTAGCGACCTCGATCTCGACGGTCTCGCGTTGCTCCCGGACGACGAGGTCAAGTCGGCCCTCGTCGCGCTGGCGGGCATCGGCGAGTGGACTGCGGACTGGTTCCTCGCCCGCCACCTCGCACGTGCGCGAGCGTGGCCGGCCGGCGATCTCGGCCTGCGTAAGGCCGTCTCCCGGTTCTATGGTGAGGGCCGTGAACTGTCGACCGAAGAGGTGCGCGCCTTGGGCGAGCGGTTCGACCCGTTTCAGAACCTGACGGCCCATTACCTCCTCGGGGGGCTGATGGCGGTGGTCGCGGCATGACGATTCGCGAGGCGACCGAGGCCGACGACGCGTTGGTGCGCGAGCTCGTCGAGGCCTACCAGGACGAGTTCTGGGAGCGGCCCTATCCGGCCCCGCCCGTTCCCGAGTCGTGGGTGCGCGACGGCCGGATCCTGCTCGCAGAACGCGACGGCGAGATCGAGGGCATGGCCAAGGGGGAGCTGCGTCACGGCGGTGGCCACGTCACCCTCGTCTACCTCCGTCCGCAGGCGCGACGCCAGGGCGTCGGCAAAGAGCTCCTCCGCGGGCTGGTCGCGTTCTTCAAGGAAGCCGGCGTCGAGCACGTCACGCTCGGCGTCGATCTCTCGAACGACCAGGCGCTCACGGTCTGGCACCGGCTCGGCTTCGTCGAGATCCAGCGTGTACTCAGCTCGGATCTCGTCTCGCTCGAGGCGCGGCTCGAGGAACGGGCAGCAGGAAGCTCGGTCGGCTCGGTGCACGTGCAGACCGACCACCAGAGCGAGATCGAGCGCGCGGTGGCCCGCTTCGTCCCGAGACTCTTCGTCTCGCCGCGGAGCGTCGTCAGCGCGCCGCGTAACGGGTGGGTCGGCGTCTACGACGCCGTAGCCGCAAGCGATCCGCACTCTCTGCGGCAGCTCGCGCGCGAGCTCTCGCACATCACGGGCGGTGTCGTGCTCTCGCTCGGCATCGAGGACGGCGCCGTCGTCAGGGCGATCGCCTTCGAGCGTGGCAGCATGATGGACGAGTACATGTCCGATCCAGACCATTACGGCCCGCTTCCCCCGGGGGACGCGGTGGCGCTGCGGGCGAACCCGACTGTGCTCGCGCGCCTGACCGGTGGTAATCCCGGCGCGATTCGCGCGGCGGCACGCCAGGGCCCCCCGGCTGCCGAGCTGCCCGCCACCGAAATTCTCGAGCAGCTCGCGTCTGCACTCGGGATCACGGGCGCGGGGATCGCGCCAGACGAAGCGGCCGCGCAAGAGGGCGCCGTCACGGTCGAGCACTCGTGACGCTGACGCTCTACGACGCCGACCGCTGTCCGTACTGCGCGCGGGTGAGGATCGTCCTCGCCGAGAAGGGCCTTCCATACGACACCGTGGTCGTCGACCTCGGCGACCGCCCCGCCTGGATCTACGCGAAGAACCCACTCGGCAGGGTGCCGGTCCTCGAGGAGGACGAACTCGTGCTCCCCGAGTCGGCGGTGATCATGGAGTACCTCGAGGAGCGCTATCCGGAGCCCGCTCTCTGGCCGGCCGACCCGGCCGAGCGTGCGCAGGGCCGCCTGCTCCTCGAGCGCTTCGACCGCTTCTCGCGCCCGTACTACGCGCTGCGGCGTGGGGATGAGAGCGCTCGGACGCAGCTCGCCGAGCAGCTCGTCCAGCTCGATGCCGTGCTCGAGGAGCGGCCGTACCTGACCGGCCGCGACTTCGGGCTCGCAGACATCGCGTACCTGCCGTGGATCCTGCGGG
>JBKPFD010000100.1:0-7070 GCA_046729155.1 Actinomycetota bacterium | reverse complement strand
GAAGAAGGCCGCCGACTGGTGCCGCCGGAGCGAGCGGGGCTGGGTCGACGTCTGCTTCCAGTCCTACGGGCGCGATGCGTCGGGCTCGGCGGTGCACGACGCCGACCGCACGCGCGCCTTCTGCGCGCAGGCTGGCAGCGGCGAGAAGCAGTGCCTGTACGGCGCGGCGCGCGACATCATGAACAACAACTCGCAGGATCCCGCCGCGGCCGAGATGTGCTCGGAGGTGAAGCAGAAGTTCCGCTCGTACTGCTTCTGGGGCATGGGCACGATCATCGGCACGCAGCACGCGGACGAAGCAGGCAGGCGCGAGGCCTGCGCGCAGTTCACGCGGGGCCGCGACCTCGAGGACTGCGTCGACGGCGCGAACGCCGGCGGCTCCTAGTACTAGGACGCCGGCACGTCGGCGACGACGAGGGTCCCGTCCGAGAGGATCTTCTTCACGCGCACCTGCGGGTAGCGGGCCTTCAGCTCGTCTGAGGCGTTCATCCAGACGTCCTGGCGCATGAAGACGGAGAAGGGCGGCTGTCGGTCGAACTCCGGCATCAGGAGCGGCTCGACGATGTCGACCGTCTGGCCAGGGCGCGCGAAGGCCCGCATCCGGCTTTGCCATGCGCCCTGGGTACCCCACTTGTAATACGGGATCGACGTGCTCGCGGCGATGTAGAAAGCCTGCCCCGGACGGTCGCGGACGGATGCGATGTAGCGCCCGGTGCTCCCGATGTCGTCGCCGTTCTGCCGACCCTTCTGCACGAAGTCCCACGCGATCGACAGGTTCCAAACCGCCAGGAGCGCGGCCGCGCCGAGCGCTACGGCCGCCACCGCGTGGCGGAATCCGTACCGGCTTTGGACGCGCTCGGCGATCGCCCGCACCGCGACTGTGACGAAGTAGGCGACGAAGGGGAGGGCGATCAGCAGCCGCGTGTAGTTCGGCGCCTTGTTGACGAAGAACGCAAACGAGAGCCAGAGGGAAAGGAAGCCGACGAGCGCGAGCAGCGCTCCGGGACCGGCACGGCGACGCACGAGCGCTACGACGACGACTCCGACTCCGATCCACAGCAGGATTCCCGAGAGTGGATCGACGAAGCCGTGTCCGTGGTTTTCGTAGATCCAGCTGTGGTCGACGACCTTGTTGTTGAACGTCCCCAAGCCCCACTTGATGTTCGTCTTGACTCCGTCGGCGATGCTCGACGCGAACACCCAGTCGCGCTGCACCTTTCGGCCGTCCTCGAAGAGCAGAAGCTGCGCCGTCGGGCTCGTGTCTCCGCCCAGCTCCTCTCGAGTCGACTGCTTCTCGGCGACGATGTTCGGACCGGCCAGGAGCGCGAATCCCGTGAGTGCGATCGCCCCGGTCCGCAGGAGTCGCGGCAGCGGGAAGTCGCCTCGGAAGAAAACGGCAAGACCGGCGAGGAAGGCGAGCCAGATCAGCATGGTGGCGCGGCCCGGCTGGTAGACGTACCACGCCAGCCCCGCGACGACGCCTCCGGAAAACGTCACGAACGTGTGGTCGTGCCGCAGCCCCCAGAGCAGGAGCGCAAGCGCGACCAGCTCGACGAGCACGGCCGTGTTCTCGCGCATCGCCAGACGGCTGATCATGAACAACGAGTGGCTCAGGCCGAGAACGACGGACGCGAAGATCGCCCACCGGCGTGGCAGCAGCTGCCGGAACAGCGCATACCCCGCGGCGACGACGAGCAGGCCGCAGGTGGCATGGAGGAGCCGCATGTTGAAGAGCTCGATGCCGCCGAGGAGCTGGCCGAGGTTGCCCCACACGACGAACAGGAGCGTCGGGCGCCCGAGGTAGTAGCTCGGCCCCAAGATGTCGTACCCGTCCGTGCCGTCCGCGTACAGCCTCGACGTGTCCATGATCGCGATCTCGTCCGAGCTCACCTGCACGGGCCAGCGGTAGAGCGCGACGAGGTAGACGGGTGCCACGGCGAGCACGACGAGGGCGGGCGCGATCAGGTCGCCGACGGCGATCCTCGGCAAGGCCGCCGACTGGCTCCAGAAGTACGCCCCCAACGCGATGAGCGCGGCGAACCAGAGCAGAAGCATGCCGCCCTCGGCGCCGACCGATCCGTAGACGACGAGCGAGGCCGCGCCGAGCGTCAGACCAAGCGCCAGCACGGCCAGAGGCAGAATGTCCCCCACCGGGATGCGCGGCTGGGCTGCCGGCGCTTTCGGCGCGGCAGAGCGCTGCTCGATCGTCTGTCTCTCCAACGCCAAGCCCGGTAACCCCGCCCGCAGTCAAGCACGCCCTGAAAGCTTCGTAAAGCGCTGGGACCGAAGGGGTTTGGTTCCGGCGGGGGTCTTCCGCTTCAATGTGCCCGATGGGGTTTCTCGCTGTTACGCGAGCCGCAGTCGCCGCGGCCGCATTGACGTTGCTTCTAGCCGGTTGCGGCGGGGGTGACAAGAAGTCCTCGAGCGACACGCAGGCCAACTCACCGGGCGCGAAGGTCTTCGCCGACGCGGGGTGCGGGACTTGCCACACGCTGAAGGAGGCGGGCGCGAGCGGCAAGGTCGGGCCGAACCTCGACGAGGTGCAGCCGGACGCCGAGAAGGTCAAGCGGCAGGTGACGAACGGCGGCGCCGGGATGCCGTCGTTCCGCGACAAGCTGACCGAGCAGCAGATCAACGACGTCGCCGAGTTCGTCTCGAGCGCCACGCGGACGGCGACCGGCGGCGGGTCGGTGGCCGCGCAGTTCGAGCCCGACGACACGAAGCTCGAGGACTGCGAGGGGCAGGTCGAGTTCCACTGCTACGAGCAGGCCTTCGCGAACATGGCCTACAAAGACCCGAAGGAGGCGCTCGACGTCTTCGACGAGAAGATCAAGCAGCCCGGGACCATCGAACAGGACTGCCACCGGATCGCCCACGCGATCGGCGCGGGGGCGCTGAAGCACTACGACGACAACGTCGGCCAGGCGTTCGTCGCCGGTCGGCCGAGCTGTACGTCGGGCTACTACCACGGGATCCTCGAGCGAGCCTTCCTCGGCATCTCCCAGGACCAGCTCAGCGCCGCCTCGAACAGGTTCTGCTCCGACCCGGCGATCCGCAAGACCGAGTTCATCGCCTACCAGTGCGTGCACGGCCTCGGGCACGGCCTGATGATCTACACGGGCTACGACCTGCCGCTCTCGCTCAAGACCTGCAACCAGCTGGCGACCGAGTGGGACGGGCGCTCGTGCACGGGCGGCGTCTTCATGGAGAACATCCAGTCGTCGTACGGCGTCAAGTCGCGCTGGCTGAAGTCGAACGACCTCGTCTATCCGTGCAACCACGTCGCCGAGCGCGACAAGTACTACTGCTACGACCTCGTGCCGAGCCGCGTGCTGCCGGTTTACAAGCACGACTTCCGGCAGGCGATCAAGTGGTGCCACCGCAGCGAGCCGGGGTGGGCGGTCGTCTGCTTCCAGGGGCTGGGACGCGAGGCCTCGGGCTTCACGAGGCTCGACCCTGACGGCATCCTCCGCATCTGCAACCAGGCCGGAAAGATGGCCCCGGCCTGCCTCGTCGGAGCCTCGAGGGACATGGTCTACACGGACGTGGGCCCGCGCAGGGCGAAGATCCTGTGCGCGAAGAGCCCCGCCCGCATGCAGGAGGTCTGCTGGGAGGGCATCGGCTCGATCATGGGCTCGATGTACAACACGTCTCCCGAGCGGAAGGCGGCCTGCGACCGCGCGACGACGGTGCCTCTGTACCGCCTTGGCTGCTACCGCGGCTCACACGTCGACGGCTACAGCTAGCCCTGAGGGATGCGCGCCTCGAGGGCCTCGCCCAGGGCCTCGCGCACCGGCTCGAGCTCGATGCGGTCGAGCACGTCTGTGAAGAAGCCGCGCACGATCAGGCGCTCGGCCTCGGCGCGGGAGAGGCCGCGGGCCATCAGGTAGAAGAGCTGCTCGCGGTCGACCTGGCCGACCGTGGCGCCGTGGGTGCAACGGACGTCGTTCGCCTGGATCTCGAGCCCCGGGATCGAGTCGGCGTGCGCCTTCGGCGAGAGCAGCAGGTTGCGGTTCTCCTGGTAGGCGTTCGTCTTCTGCGCGTCGGGTTCGACGCGGATCATCCCGCGCCAGACGGCGGTCGCCGTGTCGCGGAGCGCGCCCTTGAACGCGAAGTCCGACGTCGTGTTCGGCGCGAGGTGCTCCTGGAGCGTGTCGTAGTCCAGGTGCTGCTCGCCGTCGGCGAAGTAGGCGCCTGTCACGCGCGATGTCGCGCCCGGGCCGGCGAGGTCGTTCTCAATCCGCACCTTGCCTTTCTTCGAGCCGAAGCCGCCGGCGACCCAGTCGAGCTCGGCGTCGCGCTCGACGCGAGCGCGGTGTGACGCGAAGTGCCAGGTCTCGCGCGAGAGGTTCTGCAGCGAGACGTACTCGACCTTGGCGGCCTGGCCGACGAAGAGCTCGACGACGGAGTTCGAGTAGCCCGTCAGCTCCGGCGACCCGGAGGCGTACTCCTCGATAACCGTGAACCGGCTCTCCGGCTCGGCGACGACGAGCAGGCGGAAGAAGAGTGCGCCTTCGTCGGTCGCGTTCGCCACGCGGACGTAGAGCGGCCGCTCGACGTCGACGCCCTTCGGGACGTGCACGAGCAGGCCGTGCTGCCAGCTCGCCGCGTTGTGCGCGGAGAACTTCTCCTCGGCGCCGACGAGCTCGCCCAGCCGCGGGTGGTCCTCGGGCAAGGCTTCGAAGCGCACGCCGTCGGGCGCGCGCTGGATCTCGATGCCGTTCTCGCCGACGGTGGCCAGCCCGGCCACGTCGATCTCGAGCATTGCGCCCTCCGAGACCTGTCCGGTGCCAGGCACCGGACGCGTCCCGTTCTGCGAGTAGGCGTCCGGGTCGAACCCCTTGAGGTCGGTGAACCGCCACGACTCCTCGCGAGTCGTCGGCAGTGGCAGCGCCTCGTAACGCGAGCGCGCCTGCTCACGAGAAAGGCCCTCCTGGGCCTTTCGCGCACCTGTCGTCTTCTCGGCCTTCTCGCTCATGCCGCGCAGGAACAGTAGCGCTCAGGCGCGCGCCCAGGTCACCTGCGCCGCCAGTGCCGCCTACGCGTAGGTGATGCCGCCGTCGTTCGGCGGCACGAGGCTGTGCGAGAGCTGCGCGAGCTGGTCGAGTGACGCCGCCGTTAGATCTGCCAGGCGCCGTCGCGCAACAGCGGAACCTGGCGGCCGTTCCGGCGGACGCCCGTCACCTCGAGGTCGTCGCTCCCGAGCATCACGTCGACGTGCGTGTGCGAGCGGTTGAGTCCTCCGCCGCGGCCGGTCGGGCGCGTCTCGTCGAATGCGGAGCCGAAGGCCATGTGCGCAACCGCGTTCTCGTCGATGAGCAGATTGAGGTACGTGCGTCCGGTGCGGCCAATGCGCGACGAAGAGTCGACCAGGGCGATCTCGCCAAGCCGATCCGCGTTGCGGATGCCCGCGAGGTAGCGGCGCACGAAGTCGCCGTCGCCGCCCTTCTCGCGCAGACGGACGAGCCGGCCGCCGCGGAACTCGCCTTCGAGTCCGTCGACGAGCCGTCCGTGTAGCAGGATCGGGCGCGAGCACCGAAAGACACCCTCGGTACCCGCCGCGTGCGGGCTGGTGAAGACCTCCTCGGTCGGCAGGTTCGACGCAAAGCGCTTGCCGTGGTCGTTCGTCCACCACGGCCCGGCCCACAGCGCCTCCGCTGGGAGCCGCACGGTGAGCTCCGTGCCCGGCCCGCGGTACTCGACGCGATCTAGCGCCAGCCGCGTCAGGCGCCTGGCCCGCGCATGCAGCGCGTCCAGGTGCTTGCGCAAGGCATTGGGCGGATCGTCTGGCCCGATGCGGCAGAAATCGAGCAGGTCGCGGGCGAGCCGCCGCTGAGCGGTAGCAGGCTTTACGCCTGAATACACCTGCTGTGCCCAACGCTCATCCGGCCAGACGGCGAACACCCAGCGCCGCCGGCGCTCGTTTCTCGGCGCCCGCGTCCAGGGGAGAAAACGAGACATCCCGGTGGCATGGAGCGCGAGACGCTCCGGGTCGAGTCCCGCGAGCGCGACAGGGTCGCCGTCGTCCAGAAGGAGCACGGCGGCGACCTCGGGTCGCTGGCGCCAGCGCATATATGCGGCGCGCCAAGGGGTCTGCCAGCCGAGAAGCTCGTCCGGCGCGTTCCGGATCTGCGCGGCCTGCACGTCAGCGTCGGCGAACAGCACTTCGGCGTGCCGCGCGCCCGCCCGGTACGCAGCCTCGACACAAGGGGCCGCCAGCGTCCGGTACGGGAGGTCGGCGTTGACGATCACCTCGTCGCCCTTGCGCACGGCGAGCGCGACACCGACGATCGCGTCGGCGTAGCGCGCCAGCTCCTCGTGCGTCATCGGTCCCTTCACGGCCGAGTGACGCTACTCGTAAAAGAAGGTCGCTAGCCTACGGAGCCTTCCATCTGGAGCTGAATGAGGCGGTTCATCTCGACCGCGTACTCCAGTGGAAGCTCCTTCGTGATCGGCTCGACGAAGCCGGAGACGACCATCGCCGACGCCTCGGCCTCGGAGAGGCCGCGCGACATGAGGTAGAAGAGCTGCTCCTCTCCGATCTTCGAGACCGTCGCCTCGTGCCCGATGTCGACGTTCGACTCGTCGATGCGGATGTACGGATACGTGTCCGAGCGCGAGTCCTCGTCGAGGATCAGCGCGTCGCAGACGACCTTCGACTTCGAGCCCTCCGCGCCCTTCGCCACTTCGAGCAGGCCGCGGTAGCTCGACCGGCCGCCGTTCTTCGAGATCGACTTCGACGTGATCACCGACGACGTCCGCGGTGCCACGTGGACAGCCTTCCCGCCTGCGTCCTGGTGCTGGCCCTGGCCCGAGAAGGCGATCGAGAGCACCTCGCCGTGCGCGCCCTCGCCCATCAGCCAGATGGCCGGATACTTCATCGTCAGCTTCGAGCCGAGGTTGCCGTCGACCCACTCCATCGTCGCGTTCTCGTACGCGACCGCGCGCTTCGTGACGAGGTTGTAGACGTTGGTCGACCAGTTCTGGATCGTCGTGTAGCGGCAGCGGGCACCCGGCTTGACGATGATCTCGACCACCGCCGAGTGCAGCGAGTCCGTCGTGTAGATCGG
>JBKPFD010000099.1:0-2976 GCA_046729155.1 Actinomycetota bacterium | reverse complement strand
TCCGTGATCAGGCCCCATTCGAAGCGTGAGCGCAGCCGCTCCTCGAGAGTCGAGATCTCGCGCGGCGGGCGGTCGGAGGAGATCACGATCTGCCGGCCGGCCTCGTAGAGCGAGTTGAAGGTGTGGAAGAACTCCTCCTGGATCCGCTCCTTGTGCTCGAGGAACTGGATGTCGTCGATCAGGAGCAGGTCATAGGTGCGGTAGCGCTGCTTGAACCCCTCGATCCGCTTGTCGCGGAGCGAGTTGATGAAGTCGTTCATGAACGTCTCGCTCGTGATGTAGCGCACCGTGAGGTCGCCGGGGTGCTCGCCCACGTACTGGCCGATCGCCTGCAGCAGGTGCGTCTTGCCGAGGCCGGTGCCGCCATAGATGAAGAGCGGGTTGTAGGCCTGGGCGGGGGCCTCGGCGACCGCCAGAGCGGCAGCGTGCGCGAAGCGGTTCGAGGAGCCGATGACGAACGAGTCGAACGTGTACTTGGAGTTCATGCCGGCGCCCGTCGCCTGTGGTTTGGGCGGCGCGGGGGCGGCGCCGGCGTACTTGCGCTCTTGCTCGACGTTCAGCTCGATGCGGCGGTCGTGGCCCGTCGCGTCGCGCACCGCGGCGTGGATGAGGTCGAGGAAGTGCCCCTCGATCCATTGACGCGTGAAGTCGTTCGGGACGGCGAGGACGAACGCGTCGTCGGAGAGCTCGCGGCCCTCCGCGTCGCCGAACCACGTGCCGTACGTGGTGTCGTTCAGGGCCCCCCGTAATCGGTCTGAAACAGCGGTCCAGAGATCTTCGGCTGTCAGCTCTTGCTGGCGTGCCACGACGCCGGACACCACTCCTCGCACAGGGGACTAAGCGGCGAGCATAGCAGCGTCCTCCAGGCGGCTCAACGCGGCTCGTCGGTGGGTAAAACTAGCCAGTTTTGCAGGGATTTCCTCCTCCTCCACACCGTTCTCCACAGGTGTGGAAGAGGGCGTTGCCGGGTCCGACGACATGCGTCACTCGCAGCACTTTTTCACCCGGCGACTGGTTGTGGAAAACGGGTGCCGAACCCCCTCGGCTATACTCGATCGTCGCCCTTCAAAAAGGGCGCTCGTTCCTCCTTTTCTCTCTCCTTCTACCTTGAAACGGACCTACCAGCCCAACGTGCGTCGACGGAAGCGCCGGCACGGATTCCGGGCGCGCATGTCCACACGCGCCGGCCGGGCGATCCTCAAGCGCCGGAGGGCTCGCGGTCGCAAACGGCTCTCGGCCTAACGCGAACTTTTGCAACGACGGTATCGCCTCTCCCGCTCCCGGGACTTCGACGCCGTCTACCGGCACGGGCGCTCCGTCTCGACGAGGTTCTTGACGCTTTACTGGTTCCCGCGGGAGGACGACGCCGCCGAGCCGCGGCTCGGCGTTGCGGTGCCCAAGGCTGGCGGCGGAGCGGTCGTGCGCAACCGGCTCAAGCGCCAACTCCGGGAGGCCTGGCGCGCGCGTCTCGACGCGGTGCGGCCCGGGTGCGACTACGTGCTCGTCGCGCGGCCGGGACTGGCGGACTCCGTCGAGGCCCGCGGCGCCAGCTGGCTCGGGGAGCGGATCGACGAGGTGCTCGGGAAGGCGGACGCGTGATCGTCCTGCGGTTGCCCGCCTACCTGGGCATGGCGCTCGTCTACGGCTACCGCTACACGTTCGGCGCCCTCTTCCCGGCGAGCTGCAAGTACCACCCGTCCTGCTCGCAATACGCGCTCGACGCTCTCCGTAGCCACGGGCTCGTCCGCGGGTCGATCCTCGCCGGCTGGCGGCTTCTGCGCTGCAACCCCTGGAGCCACGGGGGCGTCGACTACGTCGAGCAGCAGAGGCTCTTCCGATGATGTTGGCCGTGCTCGCGGTGCTCGAGCCGATCGAGAAGCCGCTGACGGCGTTCCTCGAGTGGCTCCACGGCAGCGTCGGCTTCTCCTGGGCGTGGTCGATCGTCGCTTTGACGATCCTCGTCCGCATGGCGCTCGTCCCCCTGACCGTGCGCCAGATCCACTCGATGCAGGCGATGCAGGCGCACATGCCGGAGATGAAAGCGATTCAGCAGCGCTACAAGAACGACCGGCAGAAGAAGAACGAGGAGCTGATGAAGTTCTACCGGGAGAACAAGATCAACCCGGCCTCCTCGTGCCTGCCGATCCTGTTCCAGATCCCGATCTTCATCTCGCTGTTCTTCGTCCTGAAGGACTTCGAGAAGGAGGTGCTCCCCGACTACCCGGGCTCCGACCTGCACTGGCTCGGGATCGTTCCGAACATCACCGAGCCGGCGAACTCACACTGGTCCGGATATCTCCTGCTGGTTCTCTACGCGGCGAGCCAGACGGCGTCGACACTGCTCATGTCGCAGACGATGGACAAGACGCAGCGGACGCTGATGCTGATCCTTCCGATCGCGTTCCTGTTCGTCGTCCTCAACTTCCCGTCGGGCCTCGTCATCTACTGGGTGACGACGAACCTCTGGACGGTCGGCCAGGGCCTCGTCACCCGCGGCCTGCGGCCGAAGCAGAAGGCACCGCCGAAGCGGACTTCCCGGACGCCGCCCAAAGAACCCGCTGAGCCCGAGCCTGCCGCCGACGGCGCCCAGCCGGCCGAGGCGCAGGCGCAGAAGCAGGCTTCGTCGCAGCCGCGGCGCGTGAAGCGCAAGAAGAAGCGGAGGGCGAGACGGTGAACGAGAACGTGCTCCGAGTCGAGGCTACCGGCGAGACCGTCGGCGAGGCGAAGTGGGTGGCGTTGCGCGAGCTCGAGAAGCTCCACCCGGAGCTGGACAAGTCGGCCGTGCAGTTCCAGGTCGTCACGGAGGGCGAGCGCGGGCTGCTCGGGGTGGGGTACGCGCCGGCGCGGGTCGTCGCCTCGGTCGACGCCGGCGCGGTCGCGGCTCCGACGGAAGCGGAGAGCGAGCTCGCCGCGAAGGTGCGGGAGATCCTCGAGCGCATCACCGGCGGGCTCGACCTGCGCTGCCGGATCCAGATC
>JBKPFD010000098.1:0-2247 GCA_046729155.1 Actinomycetota bacterium | reverse complement strand
ACGCTGTTCGAGCTCAACGCCATGGTTCGGCCGATGAGCGATCTCGGCCTGTACCTCGCCGGCGCGCGCGAGTGGCCCAGCTACGAGAAGCAGCGTGCGTGGCTCCGTGACAACGACCGCTTCCGGCGCGACATCCTCGAGTTGCTCCGCAGCTCTGGGCCGCTGACCTCGCGCGACATCCCGGACACGTGCGTCGTGCCGTGGGCTTCGACCGGGTGGACCAACAACCGCAACGTCACCCAGATGCTGGAGTTCCTGATGATGCGCGGCGAGGTCGCGATCGCCGGGCGCGTCGGGCGCGAGCGGCTGTGGGACGTCTCCGAGCGGGTGTACCCGGCCGACGTCGTCGTGCCGTCGGTGGACGAGGCTCGCCGAGTGATGAACGAGCGGCGGCTCGCGTCGCTCGGCATCGCGTGGCAGAAGGCCAGGAAGGTGCCGATGGAGCCCGTCCACGTCGGCGAGGCCGGCGAGCCGGCCGTCGTCGAGGGCGTGAAGGGCGAGTGGCGCGTGGACCCGGCCGCGCTCGCTCGGGACTTCGAGGGGCGTACGGCGCTGCTGTCGCCGTTCGACCGGCTCGTCCACGACCGGGTCCGCGCGGAGGAGCTGTTCGACTTCGAGTACACGCTCGAGATGTACAAGCCCGCGGCGAAGCGCCGCTGGGGCTACTTCGCCCTCCCGGTGCTCCACGGCGATCGGCTGGTCGGCAAGGTCGACGCGGTCGCCGACCGCAAGGCCGGCGCGCTACCGGTGCACGCGATTCACGAGGACGTGAAGTTCACGCGCGCGATCGCGACCGCGGTGCAGGCGGAGTTGGACGATCTGGCCGCGTGGCTCGGGCTGGAAAGGTGACGGCTAGCCGCGGTTGCGCTCGAGCTCGGCGATCCGCTTGCGGACGCGGGCGATCCTCATCTGGATCCGCATGCGCTCGCGACTGATCGGGCGCACGAACGCCAGGCGCTTGTAGAGCTCTGCGAGCTCGCGACGGGCGGCTTCGAGCTCCGTTTCTGCCATGGCGTCAGGAAAGCGCGCCCTCCAGGGCGGCGCGGTCGCTTGGCCCGCCGTGCGTCGCGAGTACGTGCTCGACGGGCAGATCGAGCAGTGGGCGCAACCCCTCGGCGATCTGCTCGCGCGTGACGCCCTCGCGCAGCCACTCGACCGGGATCTCGAGGCCCCGGCCGAAGTCGACGAGCGTGTCGCCGGCGATGACCGTGCGGTGGCTCTCGATCCAGAGCACGAGGTCATTGTGCTCCCTTCCGGGGAAAGCTTCGACTCCGACGGGTAGCCGATCGCCTGCCGAGTACAGGTGGCTCTCGGCCGTGTCCCCGGCGAGCAACCAGGCCACGTCCGGGCTGCCGCCGGCGGCCTGCTCCGCAGTGACGCCGTACTTCTGCATGAGGTCCTCTTGGGTGTCGGGCGGCGGCACGAACACCGGCGCGTCGAGTCGCTCGACCAGGCTCTGCGTGTCGCGTTCGTGCCACGGAGCCGTGAGTACGATCACCGACTCGCGGTGGGCCGCGAGCTCGAGGATCTCGCGCGGCACGGCCAGCGGGTCGAAGAGGAGCAGCCGGCCGCCGTCGTCGATCGCGTACGACGACACCTCCTGCGGCCAGCGCTCTCCCGGCGTCCAGTCCGGGTGCGGCGCCTGCCAGTGCCAGAGGCCGGCCTGTAGCTCGCGCACGGCGTCATGCTAGAGGCATCGTCGACGATCGCACCGTACGCTCGTCCGCGCAGATCACACCGGCCCGGCTTCAAAGAAGCCGAATAGGCCAGCAGCGGGGTCAGAGTGCCTTTCGCGGCTGTGCGAGCACCGGGTCCGGTGGTGCGGAGGCTCCCGGTGTACGCTCTTTGAATCGTGGGGGTGCATGATCGGGTGAGGGTCGAGCTGGATGCGGTGAGCGGTAGGGCGGTGCGAGGCTCGGACGGTAGGGATGCTTCCCACAGAGCCGACGCTCGGGGTAGGCGGTGGGTGACCCCGGGCCGCAAGCGATCCATCCTCCTGTTCGCCTCGGTCCTCGCACTCGCCCTTGGCGCGCTCGGCGGGGTGGCGGGGGCGAACCACAGTCTCTTCCAGCACCTCTCCGCCGGCCAGGTGAACGGCAACGGCGCCTTCAACGCGGCCTTCTCGGGCGCCTCGGCCGACGGCTCGCGGGTCTTCTTCCGCACCGAGGAGAAGCTCGTCTCCGGCGACACCGACGACACCACCGACGTCTACGAGCGCTCCGGCGGGACGACCAAGCGGGTCTCCGC
>JBKPFD010000097.1:0-9025 GCA_046729155.1 Actinomycetota bacterium | reverse complement strand
ATCAGAACGTCGTACGGCGTCAAGTTCCGCGAGCGCGCGTATCGCAGATTGACCTTGCTCCAGTTGCGCTCGAACGAATCGAGCTGGCGGTTCACGAGCTGGCGCGAGGTCGTCCGCGGCTCGAACTCGTACGTCGCCGGGAAGAGGAAGCCCTCGAGCGGCCTGCGCTCACCGTCGCCGGCGAACTTGCCCGGGATCTTCGAGCTCTGCGTCGCGCGGAGGTACGCGTTCGTGGAGAGCCGCGGATTGACACCTCGCCGCTCGCGCGCGATGCCGTTCACCTCGCGGATTCGCTCGGCCATCTGCCGGCGCGTGAACCCCTCCGGGAAGATGATTCGCAACGGAGTCGGCGCAACGGGCGCCGGCGCCACGGGCTTCTCCTCGGTGTCGCGCACGCTGCCGACGGCGACCGTGGCCAGCCAGACGCCGAGGCCGAGGAAGGCGAGAAGCAGGGTCAGCGCGACGATGCGACGCATCATCAGCCGCCCTCGCGACGGCCGGTGGTGCCGCCGCGGCGGCTGCGACGGGCTCGGTCTCAGCTGCTCTTGCTGGTCGACCATGCGAGGTAGCTGGATAACAGATGCGCCGCGGCCCGCGCGTCCGTAGGCGCCCGCCGGTCCGGCGTGCTTTCGGCGAGATCGGTCGTGAAACGCTCGTCGAAGCTCTCGACCGGGACGTCGAGCATGGCGCGGAGCGACTCGACGAACCGCTCGGTCTCGGCGGCCTGTTCTCCGCGCTCACCCCGCATCGTGAGCGGGAGCCCGACGACCACTCGCTCGGCCCCTTCGGCCCGGACGAGCTCGGCGACGGCGACGAGACCGTCGCGTGTCGCCGCGCGCTCGACGACGCCGATCGGCCGCGCGATAGTCCCGGTCTCGTCCGAGACCGCCACTCCGGTGCGTGCCGAACCGAAGTCGAGCGCGATCACCTTCACGAGCGGGCCGCCAAGGCGCCGCTTGCGGCGCCGATTCCAGGACGCGAGGGCTCTGCCCGCGCGTCCGTCTGAAATGACCGGTCGACACCCTTGCCCATGGATCAGCGGACCGACGCAATTTGCGTCTTGCCGACCTCGAATGCCTCGGCAAGGCCTTCCGGGTTCTTGCCGCCGGCCTCGGCGAGGTTCGGGCGGCCGCCTCCTCCGCCGCCGATCTTCTTCGCAGCCTCGCGGGCGATCGCAACGGCGTCGGCGCCCTGCTCGACGAGCGAGCGGTCGAGGTTGACGACGAGGTACACGCGGCCGTCGTCGACCGAGCCGAGCAGGACGGCATCCGCCTGCTTCGAGCGCCGAATCTCGTCGGAAAGGTCGCGCAGCTCCGAGCCCTTGAGCGCCTTCACCTCGGCGACGACGATCCCGCCCGATTCGTCGCGGAAGACGACGTCCGTCTCGGCGCGCGCGGCGGGCTTCTTCACGACCTTGCGCGCCTCGAGCAGCTCCTCGCGCAGCTCCGCCGCCTCCTCGGCCTTCGCAGCGAGGTGCGCGAACGCCTCCGCCGAGGTGACGGCCTCGATCCGGCGCGCGCCCGAGCCGACGGAGGCCTCGGAGAGGACGACGAAGGAGCCGATCTCGGCCGTCCAGCGCACGTGCGTCCCGCCGCAGAGCTCGCGGGAAAAGCCGGGAATCTCGACGAGCCGGACCTCGTCGCCGTACTTCTCACCGAACAGCATCATCGCGCCGAGCTTGCGCGCCTCGTCGATGGGCGTCACGAACGCCCGGACCGGCAGGTTGTCGAAGATCCGCTCGTTGACCAGCCGCTCGACCTCGGCGCGCTCCTCGGGCGTGAGCGCCTGCGGGTGCGTGAAGTCGAAGCGAAGCTTGTCGGGCCGCACGGCCGACCCCGCCTGGCGCACGTGCTCCCCGAGCACCTCGCGCAGCGCCCGGTGCAGGAGATGCGTAGCGGTGTGATTCGTCATCGTCGGGAAGCGGACGTTCCACGGGACGACGGCCCGCACGCGGTCTCCTGCCGCGAAACCTGAGCCGTGGAAGACGAGCACCTGGTCGTCGCCGACCCGGTACGCGTCCTCCAGCTCGGCGCGCGCGCCGGTCTCTTCGTGCTCGATGACGCCCTGGTCGCTCACCTGGCCGCCACCCTCAGGGTAGAACGGCGACTCGCGCAGCTTGGCGAGGAAGTCGCCGCCGTCGAGCGCCTCGAGCGCACCGATCTGCGTCAGGACGTCGGTCTTCTCGAAGCCAACGAACTCGGTCTTGAAGCCGGCCTGCTCCGCGAACTCCGCCGCCCGCGCCTCCTCGCGGCCGGCGCCCGCGCGGGAGCGCTCGCGCTGCTCCGCCATCAACCGCGTGAACGTCTCCTCGTCGACGGCGATGCCGCGCTCCAGGGCGAGCTCGCGCGTCAACTCGAGCGGAAAGCCGTACGTGTCGTGGAGCTTGAACGCGTCGTCGCCGGAGATCTCGCCCTGCGCCGCGATCTCTTCGAAGAGGCGTAGCCCACGCTCGAGCGTCTGCGAGAACCGCTCCTCCTCGCCCCTGACGATCTCCTGGATCTGGCGCCTGTTCTCCGCGACCTCCGGGTACCAGGGCGCCATCTGCTCGGCGACGACGTCGGTGATGCGCCAGAGGTCGTCGAGCCCGATCGTGCGCCCCTGCTGGACCGCGCGGCGGATGATCCGGCGCAGGACGTAGCCACGTCCTTCGTTCGACGGGATGACGCCGTCTCCGACGAGGAACGTCATGCCGCGGCCGTGGTCGGCGAGGATGCGGTGGGCCTTCGTCGCCTTCTCCGACTCGCCGAACGCCACGCCGCTCTCGGCCGCGATCCAGTCCATGATCGCCCGGTAGCCGTCCGTCTCGTACACCGAGATGACGTCCTGGAGGACGGCCGCGGCGCGCTCCAGCCCCATCCCGGTGTCGACGTTCTGCTTCGGCAGGGGCGTGACGGTGCCGTCGCCGTGGAGCTCGTACTCCATGAAGACGAGGTTCCAGAACTCGAGGAAGCGCTCGCAGCTGCAGCCCGGGGCGCACTCGGGGCGGCCGCAGCCGACCACCTCGCCGCGGTCGTAGAAGAGCTCGGTGTCGGGCCCGCAGGGGCCGGGGCCGCCGACCGACCAGAAGTTGTCGGCGCGCCCGAGGCGGACGATGCGCTCGGGCGGCATGCCGATCTCTTCCCAGAGCCGCACGGCAGTCTCGTCCTCGCCGAGACCGAGCTCCGGGTCGCCCGCGAAGACGGTGACCCAGAACCGGTCAGCGTCGATCTTCATATGGTCGAAGACGAACTCCCAGGCGAGCTCGATCGCGCCGTCCTTGAAGTACTGGCCGAACGAGAAGTTGCCGAGCATCTCGAAGAACGTGAGGTGGTTGCCGTCGAGGCCGACCTCGTCGATGTCGGGCGTGCGGAAGCACGTCTGGACGGTCGTGAGGAGCGGCGCCGGGGCCTGCTCCTTGCCGAGGAAGTACGGCATCAGCGGCTGCATGCCGGCGCTGGTCAGGAGCGTGGAGTGGTCCCACTCGGGCGTGACGAGCGAGCCCGACGGGTGCCGTTTGTGGCCCTTCGACTCGAAGAAGGACAGGTAACCCTCGCGGAGCTCGGCCGTCGTGCGCACCGGAGTGATTCTACGAGTCGCGTCTTTCGACACCGTTCCGGCGCGAACGCGTGCGTTTCTCGTCGTTACGCTTGCGACGGGGAGGAGGTGGGCTGCGCCTTAGAAGGGACGGTCAGCCGCCGGCCGCGCGCCGCTCCGGTTCCTCGCCGGGCTGCAAATCCTCCTCGGAGGCGATCTCCTCGCGGATCTTCTCGAGCGCGCGGCGAATCAGCCGCGAGACGTGCATCTGCGAGATACCGATTTGCTGCGCGATCTGCGACTGCGTCAAGCCGCTGAAGAACCGCAGGTGGAGGATCTTGCGCTCCCGCTCGTCCAGGACTCGGAAGCCCGGCGCGAGCACGGCCCGGTCCTCCGACACTGCGTACTGCGGCTCCTCCGCACCGAGCGACTCGAGCGGGTCGAGCTCGCCGTGCTCATTCTCTCCACCTCCGCCGGACAGCGAGACCGAGCTGTACGCGCGGCCGCTCTCGAGCGCCTCGAGCACCTCTTCCTCCTCGGCGCCCGCCGCCTTCGCCAGCTCGGGAATCGTCGGCGAGCGTCCCAGCTCGACCGTCTGCTCCTCGATCAGGCGTGAGAGCTGGACGTTCAGCTCCTGCAACCCACGCGGGACCCGGACCGACCAGCCCTTGTCGCGGAAGTGCCGCTTGATCTCGCCGATGATGTTTGGCGTCGCGTAGGTCGTCAGCTCGACGCCGCGCTCGATGTCGAAGCGGTCGATCGCCTTGATCAGTCCGATCGCCCCGATCTGGACGAGATCGTCGAGCTGCTCGCCACGGTACGAGTACCTCCGCGCGAGCGAGCGCACGAGCGACATGTACTGCTCGATGAGCTGCTCGCGGGCCGCGAGATCTCCCTCCACGTGGTACCTGCGGAGCAGGACGCGATCCTCAGGTGCCGTCATGGCCCGATCGTTTTGCGCAGCTTGACCCAGTCGCCGTCGTCGCCGGCCTCGAGCTGGACGTCGTCGACGAGCGTGTCGAGGATCCGGCTCAGGCCGACCTCGTCCTTGCCCGTGCGCTCCAGCTCCCTGCGAACCCCGTCCCCGAACGGCCCCACCTCGGTCTCGATCGCCTCGTCGTCGAGCTTGAGGGCGATGGTCACCTCTCCCTCTTCGTGGTCTCGCTCCAGGATGGCGTCGAGGGCGAGCTGAAGGTCTTCGAGCGTCTCGATGGTCAGGTTGAGACGGATGCCGACGCCGCCGAGCACGAGGTGAGCGACGCTGAAGTACTCGCGGTCTCGCGGCATGGTCAGCGTGATCTCGTCGGTCACTGTGTCAGGCCCCACCTTGATAGAACGGCTGGGCGTGCGCGGAGGGTTCGTTGCGTCATGCCGCGCTGCTCGAGACGACCCCGGAGCCGACGACCACGTCTCCGTCGTAGACGACCGCCGTCTGGCCCGGCGCGACGCCGTAAACCGGAAGCTCCAGGTCGAGCGCGAAACCGCTTCGAGCGGCGCTGACCCGCGCCGGCACCGCCGGCGACCGGTACCGCAGCTTCACGTCGCCGTGCGTGACGCTCGCGAACAGGCGCCCGTCCGCAACCACGTGCGTCCGCGCCAGTGACTCCCGCGGCCCTATGACGACCGTGTTCGTGCGCGCATCCGTGTCCAGTGCATAGAGCGGCTGTCCCGTCGAGACGCCAAGACCGCGCCGCTGCCCGGGCGTGAACCGCCAGAAACCCTCATGCGTCCCGAGGCGGGCCCCCTCCTCGTCGATCACGGCGCCCTCGCGAGCCTCAAGCCCGTTGCGGCCCAGGAACGCGCGGTAATCGTCGCCGCCGAGGAAGCACGCCTCCTGGCTCTCCGGGCGGCGCGCCACGCGCAGGCCAGCCCGCTCGGCCTCGGCCCTCGTCTCGTCTTTCGTCTGCTCGCCAAGCGGGAACCAGATGCGCTCCAGCGCACGTGGGTCGAGCCTCGCGAGCATGTACGACTGGTCCTTGTCGGCGTCGACGGCGCGAGCTAGCAAGCGTCGCCCGCGATGCTCGACGATGCGCGCGTAGTGGCCGGTTGCCAGCCTCGCCGCCCCCGCGCGCCGCGCAAACGAGAGCAGACGGCCGAAACGGAAGCTGCCGTTGCAACGGGTGCACGGATTCGGCGTCTCCCCGTCCGCGTAGCCGCGCACGAACGGCTCGACGATCGCCTTCCGGAAGTCGTCGCGCGCGTCGATCGTCACGTGCGGCACGCCAAGCGCGTGACACGTCTCGCGCGCGGCGATGACCGCCTCGGGCGAGCAGCAGGCCCGCTCTGCACGCGGCGCCTTCGGGTCGATCCAGAGGCGCAGCGTGACGCCGACGGCGTTCGGACCGGCCTTGAGCAGCGCGACCGCGCTGTCGACTCCACCGCTCATCGCAACGGCAACGCGTCCGCGATCGGGTGCCGCACGGAAGACCGGACCGAGCGCAGCCGCGAGCGCGTCGAGGGCCAGCGGGTCGCCCGGGACCGCCGCCGCCTCGAGCACCGTCAGGCCGGCGAGAGGCCGCTCGAGGCCTTCCACGTCTGACTCGACGATTCGCTCGCCGTCGACGCGGAGACGGGCGCAAGCCCACTCGCCACCACGCGTCGCATCGCCCGCAACATCCAACACGAAAGCAGGCTAGCGGAGGCCGCGACGAGCGGTTCGGTCCGCGCTAGAGTGAGCACGTGCCCGACCCTGTGCGTGGCTTCGCGCACACCATGTAGAACCAACAAGAGCGCAAAGGGAGTCTGCGTCCGGCAAGGCCTCAGGGCCGGGTCGGCAAGACACCCACCTGGTACTACCAGGTTCGCATCGTGCCGAGGCATCACCGGCAGGGTGGGGCACAAAATGTCGGCCGCGAAGCGGGTCAGTCTTCTCGGACGAAGCGGTAGCGGATGGTGACCGTCCCGTCCGCTTTCAGCTCTCGCGCCAACGCATCCGTTAGACCGAACTGGAGGTTGGGCTCTTCCGGCCCCCGGGCGATGACCTGGGTGAGGACTTCCTCGTCGCGATAGCCGACGTAGAGCTTCACGCCGCACGGAAGGACCGGGTGCGACACGCCCATCGTGGACCCCGTCACCTCGTAGCCGCACTGCGTGCGGCGGCCGGGCTCCAGCGCTCGACCCGAAGCTGCGGCTCGTGCGTGGTACCAACCGCCGCCAGGTGCCGGGATCGCTTCCGGCAGGTCGCTCGTCGACGACCCTCCGTCGCGCGTGGCCACCGCGAGGCCGACGACAATTGCGAGCAGTGCCACGGCAGCGATCGCCGCCTGGCGCTGGGCGGACGCGGGGCTCAGCTTCACGCCGCCTCGATCAACTCGCCGAACGACTCGCGCACGAGCGCGTCGAACTCTTTCGGAAGCACGCCGTCGGCGTTCGCGAAGACGCGTAGGTGCGTGAAGAGCGCGGACCACTCCTCTGCTCGCGGTTCGTTCGGGGCCTGCTCGCGCGCTCGTCGCTCGAGGTCCCAGAGATTCCACTCGCGGGCCGGCGGAGGCGGCGGAGGCTCGGCCGGAGGTGGCTGGCTGACCACGCGCTTGGCCGCCCGTGTGAGTGATCGGCGCGGGCGCGACGGCGCGCTCGACGCGGCCGCCTGCTCGAGGCCGGGGAGGTCCAGCGGCCAGGTCGTGACGGCAGTTCCCGGAACGGGCTCCGGCTCCGGCGGCGCCTCGGCCGCTACTTCCCCGTCGCCAGCCCGCGGCTCCGCCTCGATCCGCCGCACGTGCGAGCGGGACGGCCGCTCCTCGAGCGCGGCGGTCGGCGACGGCAGCTTCTCTTCGCGTGGCGCGCCGCGGCGCCAGAACCTGCGCAGGAGCGGCTCACGCGGGCTTGCCTCCGGAGCAGGCTCGGGCGCCGCGGGAAGCGCCTCCTCATCCGCGTTCTCGGCCGGAGGCTCCATCGCTTCGCGAAAGCTCGCGCGCTCGATCAGCGTCACGAGGATCCATGCGCACGCCATCAGCAGGACGATCGTCAGCGGCTCGAGGTCCATCAGCGCCGCGCCGACCGCGACGAGGATCAGAAAGACGGCCTCGAAGGCGAAGCGCACCCGCGCGGACGGACCGTCCGCCCAGCGCCCGTCCCTAGGACTCCTCTTCACGCGAACCCGGCTTCCCGCCCGGCCGCTCGCGAGGGCCGATGATGAACCACCGCCGGCGGGGTCGGGGCTCGAGAGGCTCGAGGCGGTGCCGCGCCCGCTGCTCTTGCTCGAAGTCGAGGGCCGCACGCGGGTGATCTTCGCCCTCGTCGCGCGCAGGCTCCGGCGGCGCGACGGCCGTCTGCTCCTCGGCGGGAGCTTCGGGCTCCGCGCGAGGCTCCGGCACCGGCTCCGGCTCGGGCAACGGCTCCGGCTCGGGCTCGGGCTCGGCCACGACCCCCTCCTCTTCCTCGATGCGAGCTGCCGGCGCGGTCGCGGTCGCGAAGCGGGCCGGGAAGCTCGGCCCCTGCCGCCAGGCGAAGTACTCGATCAGCGAGACGAGCGCCCACGCCAGGCCCATGACGACGATGATCAGCACAGGGCTCAGGTCCGCGACGCCGAGCACGACCGCGAGCAGGATCAGAAAGCCCGCCTCGAGCGCGAATCTCGGTGCCATCGCTCCCGGCATGTCGCCGGAAGGTTAGAGCGAGCTACGACGTCGTGTCGTCCGAGCTTGAGGGCGGCTCGACCTCGCCCTCGGAAGCTTCCTCGGCGGCGGGAGCTTCCGCTTCTGCGGGGCCAGGAGCGGCCCGAATAGAGGGCATCCCGGCGGGCTCGGCGCCCTCGCTGCCGGCCGCCTGCGAAGCGGCGGCCGACTCGGCGGATTTGACGATTGCAACCGCGACCTCGTTCGCGGCGGCCTCCCCCAGGCCCGCAGCCGATAGAAGCTGCTCGGTGCCTTCCTGGGCGCGCGCGATGATCGCCGAGGCCTGGGCGCGGGCCCACTCGAGCGTCTGCTCGACTTCGGCCCGGGTCGTGTTCGCGAGCTCGGTCGCCTGGTGGCGAGCCTGCTCGAGGAGCCGAGCCCCCTTGGCCTCGGCCTCGCGCAGCTCCTTCGTCGCCTCACGATTAGCGTCGGCGACCAACTGGCGGGCCTCGTTGCGCGCGGCCGTCAGGACCTCGTTCCGCTGCCGCTCGCTCTCGTCGCGGAAGCGCTGCACCTCTGCGTCGCGCTGCTGGAGCTCCTGCTGGCGCTGCCGCACCTCCTGCTCCGTCCGCTGCAGCTGTGCCGCGGAGGCCCGCTGCGCGTCGCGCTCGATCACGTCCGCGAACTCGGCGGCCTCCCTCACGAGGTGGAGCGCGTCCATGCGCACGGCGTGACCGGTCGGATCCACGTGTGCGCTGCGGCCCGCGGCCTGTAGGACGCGAAGCTGCGCCTGTAGCTGGACGACGTGGCGGTGGAAAGCGTCGAACGCCTCGCGCACCTTCTGTTCTTCGAACCCCCGCTCGGCGATCGGCAGGTCCTCGACGCGCGGCAAGGACGTCATCGCCGGCTCTTGCCGTGCTGCTCCGGGTCCCTCTACAGACATCTCGTCACTCCTAGGT
>JBKPFD010000096.1:0-10740 GCA_046729155.1 Actinomycetota bacterium | reverse complement strand
GACGACGACCCTCAACGCCATCTCGGCCTTCGTGCCGGGCGACGAGCGCGTCGTCACGATCGAGGACGCGGCCGAGCTCCAGCTCCAGCAGGAGCATGTGATCACGCTCGAGGCCCGTCCCCCGAATATCGAGGGCCAGGGCGAGGTCCGCATCCGCGAGCTCGTCCGGAACGCGCTACGCATGCGCCCCGACCGGATCATCGTCGGCGAGGTCCGCGGCCCCGAGACCCTGGACATGCTCCAGGCGATGAACACGGGCCACGAGGGCTCGCTGACCACGATCCACGCGAACTCGCCACGGGACGCGCTGTCCCGCCTCGAGACCCTTGTCCTCACGGCAGGCGTCGACCTGCCGCTGCGGGCGATCCGGGAGCAGATCGCGAGCGCGTTCGACCTTCTCGTGCAGATCACGCGCCTCGTCGACGGCTCGCGCCGGCTCTCGCACATCACCGAGGTGCTGCGCATGGAGTCCGACGTGATCACGCTCCAGGACATCTTCCATGCGAAGCCGCCGGACGAGGAGACCGTCATCGCCACGCATGCGACGCGGCTGCTCTCGCCGCTTCGCTGCACGGGCCTGAAGCCGCACTTCCTCGACAAGATGAGCCAGCACGGAGTCCTGCTGCCCCAGACGTTCTTCGAGGAAGAAGAGGAGTCGTCGTTCCGCTCGACGTTCGCAGCGGCGAGCTACGGCGGGTTCGCGTCGTGAGGCGCGCTGCAGCCCTGGGCGCGGTCCTCGGCGCCTCGCTGCTGCTGCTCGCGCCGGCCGCGCAGGGCGGCGTGAAGCTGACGGGCATCGACACGAGCGGCTATCCGCGCGTTCGTGTCAGCGTCGTCACGTCCGCGAGGACGCCGACCGCTCCCGCAGTCCTCGAGAACGGCAGCCGCGTCTCGCTCAGCAACAAGCAGAACCTCGGGCGGGCGAAGTCCGTCGTGCTCGCGCTCGACCGCTCGCAGTCGATGCAGGGCCGTGCGTTCGCCGACGCAGTCGCCGCCGCCCGCACGTTCCTCAACGCGAAGGGCCCGGGTGACCGGTTCGCGATCGTCGGCTTCGGCTCGACGGCGCTACAGCTGACGCGCTTCTCCTCGTCGCGGATCGACGCCGACACGGCGCTGCGCACGATGGCAGTCGACTCGAAGCAGGGAACGGCGCTCTACGACGCAGTCGTCGACGGCGCGCGAGCGCTCGCCGACGAGTCGCTGCCCGGCCGCGTGCTGATCGTCATGACGGACGGCCGCGACGTCTCCAGCCAGGCGACCCTCGCCGACGCGGTCGCCGAGGCCGGGGCCGCAGGGGTCTCGGTCTACGCGATCGCCCTCGAGAGCAAGCAGTTCTCCCCGGCACCGTTGCACAAGCTCGCGCGTGAGACGGGTGGCGCCTATCGCGGGACGACGTCGAGCGCCGGCCTGCGCAGCGCGTACGCCGCGATCGCCGGCGAGCTCCGCCGCACGTGGCGGCTCGAGTACGCAACCGCCGCTCGCGCCGGCGAGCACCCGCAGGTCACGGTCAACGCGCTCGGCTCGTCCGCCTCCGGCACGTTCACTCCGCCGGGGAACGCAGCACCGCCGCAGACGGCCGAGCCGTCGCGGCTCCTGCCGGACGTCTTCTACGAGACCGTCCTCGGGACGCAGCTGATCTCGCTGGTCACCGCCCTGATCGTCCTGCTCGGCGCGAGCCTCGCCCTGACGACCGTCAAGGGCGCGCGCCTGCGCAAGAAGCTGGCTCCGCACCTGGCGCAGGGCCCCGACCTGCGCAAGCGGAAGCTCGAGCGCGAGCGCTTCGCCGCGGCCGCCGGCCTGTTCAAGGCGACCGAGAGCGCCTTCGCCCACTGGCGGTTCTGGAAGCGCCTCGAGGTGCTGCTCGAGCGCAGCGACCTCCCGCTCCGGACGGTCGAGTTCGCGTACGTGATCGCGGGCGCCGGCCTCCTCGGCGGTCTGATCGGCGCGTTCATGGCGCTGTCCTCGATGTGGATCCTCGCGTGCCTCGCGGGCGGCGGCGCCGTCCCCATCGCCTTCGTCTGGTTCAAGGCGACGCGGCGCACGAAGGCCTTCGAGAACCAGCTCCCCGACGTCCTGATCACCCTCGCGGCCGCGCTCAAGGCTGGCCACAGCTTCAAGCAGGGCCTGCAGACGATCGTCGACGAGGGTCACCCGCCGGCGAGCAAGGAGTTCCAGCGCGTGCTGACCGAGGCGCGCCTGGGCCGGCCGCTGAACGACGCCCTGGCCGACATGGCGGATCGCGTCGGCTCGAAGAACTTCGAGTTCGTGATCACGGCCGTGACGATCCAGCAGCAGGTCGGCGGCAGCCTCGCCGGGCTGATCGACATGGTCGCCGACACGGTTCGCCAGCGGCAGCAGTTCATTCGCAAGATCAAGGGCCTGACGGCGATGGGGCGCGCAGGCGCCTACGTCCTGATCGGCCTGCCCTTCTTCATCGGCGCGATCATCACGATCATCAACCCGACCTACATGGACCCGCTCTACCACACGAGCACGGGTCACAAGCTCATCTACACGGGCCTCGGGATGATGGCCTTCGGGTCCGCAGTCCTCAAGAAGATCGTCTCGTTCAAGGGGTGAATCCGCAGCCATGACCATGCTTCTAGTCCTCGCCGCCTTCTGCCTCGCGGGCGCCGCGTTCCTCTTCGGCGAGTTCGTGACGGCGCCGGCGCGCCAGCGCTTCCTCTCCGTCCGGCGAGCTGCCACCTACGGGCGGCGCGAGGTGCAGTCGGAGCTGCACCAGGAAGGCCTGCACGACCGGATCGTGGTGCCGCTCCGCGAGTGGCTCGCGAAGTGGGTGCTGCGCGTCAACCCGCGTATGAGCATCGACGCCGTCGGCATGAAGTTGCTCGCCGCGGGGCTCGGCCGCACGATCTCGCCGAAGGGCTTCCTCGCCTTGAAGGGCGTCTTCCTTCTCGGTGGGCTCTTCTTCGGCACGATCATCGGCGGAGCCCTGGGCGGTGCCGGCATCGTCTTCGGCGCTCTCGTCCTCGGCGCCATCGGCTTCCTCGGGCCTGACTACTTCGTCACGCTCAAGGCACGTGGCCGGCGTGAGCGCGTCCGCGCCGAGCTGCCGGACGCCCTCGACCTCCTGGCTGTGAGCGTGGAGGCCGGTCTCGGCTTCGACGGCGCCCTCGCCAAGATCAACGAGCACATGGAAGGACCGCTCGCCGAGGAGTTCGGCCTGACGCTGTCGGAGATGCGGATCGGCGAGAGCCGGCAGGAGGCGCTGAAGCGGCTCGCCGAGCGAGTCGATGCGCCCGAGCTCTCCGCCTTCGCGCGCGCGATCATTCAGGCCGACCAGCTGGGCACGACGCTGGGCCGCATCCTCCGCGTCCAGGCGGCCGATACCCGCCTGCGCCGCCAGGCGGCCGCCGAGGAGCGCGCGATGAAGGCCCCGATCAAGATGCTCTTCCCGACCGTGCTCTTCATCTTCCCGGCGATGTTCCTCGTCATCCTCGGGCCGGCCATCCTGAACATCCAGGAGCTGTTCTAAGGAGACCTGCGGCAATGACCGACGAACAGAACGAAGCGACCACTCCGGAGCAGACGCCTCCGCAGGAGACAACCGAGCGTGGGTTCGGCACCGGCCTCCGCGCGCAGCTCCAGAAGCGGCGCTTGCAGGACGACGGCCCCGAACCGGCCGCTCAGGACCAGCAGCCGCCCGAGCCGCCCGTCGTTCGCGTCGACCTCTACACGTCGCCTCAGGCGCCGCTCGACGAGGCCGCGAACGAGGAGCTCGAAAGCGTCCGCGCGGAGCTCGCCGCCGCGCAGAAGCGTGAGCGGGAGCTGCGGGCCGCGTTCGCCGAGCAGGTCGAGGCGTACGAGCGCAAGCTGTCCGAGGAGTTCGAGGTCTCGCGCGAGCAGACGATCCTCGACGAGCGCAGCTCCAAGATCTCGGCGACCGAGACCGAGCTCAGGCACCGCGAGGACCGTCTCGCTGCCGAGCGGAAGGAGCTGAACGACGAGCGGCGCCGCCTGTCCTCGCTGCAGGACGAGCTCGCCTCCGCGCAGGCTGCCGCCACGGAGGTTCACGAGGACCTCCAGGCTCGGGCCGCCGAGCTCGCCGAGGCGGAGCGCCTCGCGAAGCGCGGCACGTCGGAGTTCGCGCAGCGCAACGCGGCCATCGCCGCGCGCGAGGAGAAGGTGCACAAGGCCGAGCGCGAGCTCGCCACGCGCGAGGGACAGTGGAAGGCGCGCGAGAACGAGCTCAAGCGGCGCGAGAAGGATCTCGGCGGCCGTGAGTCACGCCTCGGCGAGGCCGAGCGCAAGCTCGCCGCCGAGAGCGCGCGTGTCGCCGCGGAGGCCGAGGGCCTGAAGCGCCGCGAGGCCGAGGTCCTTGAGCGACACGAGAGCGTTCGTGCCGAGACCGCGCAGCTGCAGCAGCAGCTCGCGTCCTCGGGCGCCGAGGTGCAGCACATGGAAGTGCGGCTCGCCGAGATCGAGGGCCGCGAGCAGGAGCTCATCGCCCGCGAGGCCGAGCTGAACCGGCGCGAGTCGGATCTCAACCGAAGCGAGCTCGTACAGGCACAAGGCAGAGACCTCGAGCAGTGGGAGGAGCGGCTCAAGGAGCGCGAACAGGAGCTCGCCGCCCGGGAGGGGACGCTTTCCGAGGAGGAGGAGCTCGCCGCTTCCGCCCGCGGCCGAGTCGACAAGCGCGAGAAGCGCCTCTCCGAGACCGAGGCGAACCTCCGCGAGCGGATGCGCGAGCTGGACGAGCGGGAAAGCGAGTTCGACCGCCGGGAGGCTCGCTCCGAGACCGACTACGAGCTCCGGCTCGAGAAGCTCGAGCATCGCGAGGCCGTCCTGGCCGAGCTCGAGGAGAAGCTCGGCAGCAAGGAGAGCCAGCTCGCGGCGTACGTCGCTCAGGCGCAGAGCGCCCTCCAGCGGCGCGAGGCCGACTGGTGGAACAAGCAGACCGGCCGCGACGGCGAGTCGGACCTCGAAGAAGACGTTGCGTAGGCCGCGACCGCGCGTCCTATAGGATCGCCGCCCATGTGGCAGGCCTACGTCAGATTCAAGTCGGGCTCGACGACTCGCGCGGACGTCGGGGACACGGAAGAAGACGCGCGCACTGCCCTCTCGGAGGCGATGAACCAGTTGAAGGCGTCGGGCATCGGCACCGTCGGCCCGAACCTCGTCGTCACCAAGGAAGACCTCGAGTTCATCAAGCTCGAGCAGAAGCAGCGCGACCAGCCCTAATTTCCAGCCGGGGGGAGCGTAGGCTCCCCTAGACGGACGGCCGGTCACCAGCTATCCCTAGACAAAGCGGAACCTTTCGAGGGGGAGATCGGTGGTAGGAGGTACGGGCAGCCGGCGCGCTGCGTCGGTCACGGGCTTGGCGCTCGTCCTGGCGCTGGGCGCATTCGTTCCGGGCACACAGGGGTCGCACGCGGGATTCGCCGAGTCGCTGCACTCGGCGCCGGCCGCGGTCAAGAGCTCGAAGCTCGACTCCCACCTGTTGTCGCGCGCGCGAGGGGCGAGATCGGTCGCGGTCGAGATCCGCACCAAGCGGCCGGCGGCCGCGCGCGCGCTGGTCGAGCGCCTCGGCGGCACCGTCCACGTCTCGTACCGCGGGCTCGTCGAGGCGACCCTCCCCTCGAGCCGCGTCCCCGCGCTCGCTCGCGACGCCGCGGTGCGGTTCGTCTCCGAGCCTCTGCGCCCGGTGCCGGAGGCTGTCCGCGGCGAAGGCGTCGCCTCGACGGGAGCCTCTCGCTGGCACGCGGCCGGGCTACGCGGCGCCGGGGCGCGCGTGGCGATCGTCGACATCGGCTTCGCCGGCTGGCGTGAGAGCCGCGACAACGGCGACCTGCCGCGCTCGACGGTCACCGCCAACTTCTGCCCCGTCCCCCTGGACGGGCCGGGGGCCTTCGATCACGGCACGGCCGTCGCGGAGATCGTCGCCGAGATGGCTCCCGAGGCCCGCCTGTACCTGATCTGCGTGCAGAACGCCGCCGCTCTCGGCCAGGCCAAGGAGTATGCGAAGGCCCACGGCATCCAGATCGTCAACCACTCCGCGAGCTGGTTCAACTCGAGCCGTGGCGACAGTTCGGGCGCGGCCGACACGCCGGCCGGCATCGTCGCGGATGCCCGGGCCGCCGGGATCCTCTGGGTGAACGCCGCAGGGAACCGGGCGCAGCAGCACTGGAGCGGCACGTTCTCCGACTCGGACGGCGACGGCTGGCACGAGTTCGCACCGGGCGACGAAGGGAACACGATCGTCATCCCGCCGGGGATCAGGTCCTGCGTGGCCCTGAAGTGGGACGGCTGGCCCGGAACCGCCGTCGACTATGACCTCTACCTCGTTCGCGACTCCGACGGCACACTAGTGGCGTCGTCGACGACCGCGCAGACCGGCACCCAGCCGCCGACCGAGCTGCTCTGCTACGGCAACGCCGTCCCCGGGCGGGCCTACGGGATCGCGATCCGCGGCCACCAGGGGGTCGTGGCGCCGCGACTGGATCTCTTCGTCTATCCAAGCCCGGACCTCGAGCACCAGGTCGCCGAGGGCAGCGTGACCGAGCCGGGATCGTCCGCGGCCGCGCTCACCGTCGGTGCCGTCTGCTGGCAAAACAGCGGGCTCGAGCCGTACAGCTCCCGCGGCCCGACGATCGACGGACGCGTCAAGCCGGACCTCGTCGCGCCGGCCTGGGTCTCGTCGTTCTCCTACGGCAAGTTCGAGGGCTGCGGAGCGGGCAGCGGCTTCGCGGGAACCTCCGCGGCGACACCGCACGTCGCCGGCGCGGCGGCACTCGTCAAGGGCGAGAACGGCTCGTTCGGGCCGGCCGAGCTGCAGGCGTTCCTCGAGGCGCACGCCGTCGACCTCGGCCCGCTCGGCCGGGACACCTCGTTCGGAGCCGGCCGGCTCGCGCTCGGGGCCCCGCCGCGGATCGCCCTCCGCGCCTGCCTCGTGCCGCGGGTCCGCGGGCTCCGCCTCGTCGCCGCCCGCGCGGCGATCGCGCGCTCGGGTTGCTCCGTCGGCCGCGTCCGCAAGGCCCGCTCGAGGCTCGCCCGCGGCCGCGTGCTCACGCAGAGCCCGTCGGCGGGGCACCGGCTCGCTCCGCACGGCCGCGTGAACCTGACCGTCAGTCGGTAGCCCCTCCGGCAGGGACCACGAGCTCCGCGCGACGCGCATCCGTGCCGACGACCGGGCGCACGTCCTCGCCGGGGTAGTCGAAGCGCCACTGCCACTTGAAGGCGGTGACGTCGACGCGTAGCCCGGGATCCGACGAGACCGGCGATCACCTGGTCTTTCTCCCCGCCTTCAGGCGGCCCGAACATGCCTTGGAAGTCGTAGGACCTATGTCCGATTGCGGCCTGGACCAGACCCCGGGCACCCTCGTTCCGCACGCCGATGAAGAGCGTGTTTCGACCGAGAGGAGCCCAGAATGAAGCGCATTTCACTCAAGAAGGCCGCCACGACGGTGTCGGCGCTCGCCGCTTTTGGCGTCGTCGCCGGCCCCGCCGCCGCCGGCCCGTTCGCGGACGGTGATCTCCGGCTCGGCAAGATCGCCGGTTGGAAGAGCGGCCCGCTTCCGGTGCAGCTGATCCCGTCGCCGAGCGGCAAGTCCCCGCAGGACGAGAAGCCGCTCGTCGTTCCGCCGCGCGTTCCGCCTGCAATCGAGGAACCGGTCGTGAAGCCGGCCCCGACGGATCCGCCCGAGCTCGTCCCGAGCCTGACGGGCAAGAGCCCGCAGGACGACGTCAATCCGCCGGTCGCCGTGCCGAGCCTCACGGGCAAGAGCCCGCAGGACGGCATCCCGGCGACTCCGGCTCAGTAGTCGGCTGACGTGAAGCACGCACTCCCACGCCAGCTCAGGGGCGTCGCGGTCATCGCGGCGCTCCTGGCGGCATTCGCAGCGATCGTCACCGCCTCGGTCGCGGTCGCTTCGGTCCCCGCGTAACGCGGGGCCCTCGCCTTCGGCGAGCCGCTTACTCGACGATGCCGTGGCTTCGCGCCCAGAGCGCGGCCTGCGTCCGGTCGCTGACGCCGATCTGCTGGAAGATCCTCGTCAGGTGCGCCTTGACCGTCTTCTCGCTGATCCCGAGGTTTCGCGCGATCAGCTTGTTCGGCAGGCCTTTGGCGACACAGCGCAGAACGTCGAGCTCCCGCTCGCTCAGCTGCTGGGCCGGCCGCTCCGCACGCTCGGTCAGCAGCGCTCGCACCGCCTTCGGGTCGAGCGGCGACTGGCCCTTCGCGGCTGCCCGCACGCCGCGGATCACGTCGTCGGGCTCGGCGTCCTTCAGCAGGTAGCCGATCGCCCCGGCGTCGAGCGCCGCGACGATGCGGTCACGATCGACGAGCGACGTCAGGACGACGATCTGCACCTCGTCGCCGCCCTGCACGATCCGCCTCGTCGCCTGGATGCCGTCGACGTTCGGCATCGAGAGGTCCATGAGCACGACGTCGGGCTTGTGCTCGGCCGCGAGGTCGATCGCCTGCGCTCCGTCGGCGGCCTGCGCGACGACCTCGATGTCGTCCGCGGTCTCCAGCAGCTGCTCGAGGCCCGCGCGCACAACCGCGTGGTCCTCGACGAGGAGGACGCGGATCACAGCGGCACCTCCACGCGAACGGTCGTGCCCTGCCCCGGCTTCGACTCGATGTCGAGGCTGCCGCCCGCCTCCGCGGCCAGGTCCTGGAGGAGCCGCAAGCCGAAGTGCGCCTCCCCGGCCTGCTCGTCGGCGGAGAACCCGCGCCCGTCGTCACTCACGACCAGCGTGCCGCGATGGTCCTCGCTGGCGACCTCGACACTGACGTGCTTCGCCTCGGCGTGATTGACCACGTTGCGGAGGGCCTCCTGCGTCGCGCGGAAGAAAAGCGCCTCCGTCTGCGGCGGCAGGCTCCCGTCGACGTCGAACCGCACATCGGTCTCGATGCCGCGCGACGCGCACGGCGCGAGCAGGTCGGAGAGCGCGGCCTGGAGCCCGGCCTTATGCAGCTCGGGCGGGTAGATCTCGACGAGCAGGGTGCGCAGCTCGCGGATCCCCTGCCGGGTCTCGGCCGCCGCGTCGACGAGGGCGGGCTCGAGGTCCGGCGGCGCCGCCTTCGCCGCGGCCGTCAGCGAGTAGGAGACGCCGGCGAGATTCTGGACGACGCCGTCGTGCAGGTCGTGCGCGATCCGACGGCGCTCGAGCTCGGAGGACTCGATCGCCCGGCGGAGCAGCTTCTCGCGCTCGCGCTGGCTCTCGCGAACCCGGTGTGCGAGGTGCCACGCGAGCGGCAGCTGGATGAGGGCGAACAGGAGAAGCGCGCCGATCATCGGCGGGACGAACTCGCGCGAGATGCGGCGGCCGCGCGCCGAGACGAAGCTCGAGCGGTAGTAGGCCTCGAAGCTCAGCCGCCGGCCGTCCGCGGTCGAGATGGGCATGTACACCTCGAGTAGCTGGCCGAACGAGCGCTCGAACCGGTTCTCTGGCTCGTCGAGGTCGCTGACCTCCGCCACGGGCGCCGAGCCCTCGAAGTCGTCGGGGTCAACCGGGTAGCGCAAGCCGATAAGGCGAGGCTCGTCGGAGTAGACGATGCGGCCCGAGCGGTCCCAGATCTTCACGCGGACGACGCCGCCTCCGAGGACCTGGCGGCGGACGGCGGCGTCGAGGATCCCGATCGCGCGATCATCCCCCCTGAGCACCGCGTCGTCCACGAGCGGCGCGACGGTGGTCTCGGCCTTCGCGCGCGTGAGGTCCTCCGCGTCCCTGATCGCCTCCGAGCGGCCCGTGCGCCGCAGGAGAAGGACACCGAGCACGCTCACCACGATGACCGCGATGAGCGCGCTGGCGATGAACCTCGTGAGGGCGACCGCGACCGGGTTTCGCTCCCCACGCCCCCTTCCCCCGGGTCTCACGCCCGGGATTGTGCCCCGGAACGGCTCGCTGTACTCGGACGGCCCCTAATTTGGGGCTAAAGGCTTCTGCGGTCCTGCCGATGAGAGGGTGACCGGGCATATCCGGTCGCGGGAGTCCTAGCGCTGGGCCGCAGAGCGTTGGGGCTCCCTTCTCTTTTGCCTAGGTCCGCCGCAGGCGAAGTCAGGACGGTCGTCCCGAAAGGGTGCTCCGGGCGGGCGGACCCCGACCCCCGCCCGGAGTTCGAAAGTGGTACCTGCACCGTGTTTCGATTGCGTTAGTGGAATGTCAGGCTTTGCTCATCTCGCCCGACCTTCCCTCAGCATTCCGTGAGGCAGCCGTCTATCCTCGCGGTATGGAGCGAACGAGGCTCCAGACGAAGTACCAGCTCGACGAGTCGCAGCTGCCGCGACGCTGGTACAACATCCGCTCCGACCTGCCGAACGCGCCGCAGCCGGTCCTCCATCCGGGCACCGGCGAGCCGGTCGGCCCGGACGACCTCGCGCCGCTCTTCCCGATGGAGCTGATCATGCAGGAGGTCAGCGAGGACGCAGAGATCCCGATTCCCGACGAGGTGCTCGAGCTCTACAGCCTCTGGCGCCCGACCCCGCTCTACCGCGCGCACCGGCTCGAGGGCGCGCTCGGGACGCGCTCACGGATCTTCTACAAGTACGAGGGGGTCAGCCCGCCGGGCAGCCACAAGCCGAACACGGCGGTCGCGCAGGCGTTCTACAACAAGCAGGAGGGGCGAACGCGGCTGGCGACGGAGACCGGCGCCGGCCAGTGGGGCAGCGCGCTCGCGTTCGCCTGCAAGATCCTCGAGCTCGAGTGCAAGGTCTACATGGTCAGGATCTCGTACGAGCAGAAGCCCTTCCGCCGCTCGCTCATCCAGTCCTGGGG
>JBKPFD010000095.1:0-3801 GCA_046729155.1 Actinomycetota bacterium | reverse complement strand
TTCGAGCCGCGGACGACCTCGCGGCAGCTCGCGAATCGCCAGCTCGAGTCATTCGAGCGCAACTGGAGCAAGGTCAACCTCCGCTACGCGCGCTCGCGGAACCTGACGCCGTACGACGTTCTGATCATCGCCTCGATGATCGAGAAGGAGGTGATTGCGCCCGAGGAGCGCGCGCTCGTCGCCGCGGTCATCTACAACCGGCTGCGCGCCGGGATGTACCTCGGCATCGACGCGACCATCCGCTACGGGCTCGACGTGCCGCCCACGGAGCCGCTCAGGAACTCACAGCTCGAGAGCCTGAACCCGTACAACACGCGCAAGCACCACGGGCTGCCGCCGACTCCGATCGCGAACCCGGGGCTCGCGTCGATGCAGGCGGCTGCGCACCCGGCCAACGTCGACTACCTCTACTTCGTGCGCAAGCCGGACAAGGTCCACCACTTCTTCACGAACAGCAAGAGCGAGTTCGACAACTACACCGCGACGCACGGCTACGGGTGATCTCGGGGCGGACGCGGCTCGTTGCCCTGATCGGGCATCCGGTCGCAGACTCGCTCTCGCCGCGGATGCAGAACGCCGCCTTCGCGGCGCGGGGGCTCGACTGGGCGTACGTCGCCGTCGACGTGCCGGGAACTCGCTTCGTGTCCGCCGTCGACGGGCTCGCCGCGGCCGGGTTCGCCGGGGCCAACGTGACGGCTCCCTACAAGATCGACGCTCGCAAGCTCTGCGAGACGGATGCGCCCTCCGTGAACACGCTCCTCTTCGAGGACGGGCGCATCCGCGGCGAATCGACGGACGCCGCGGTGCTTGCAGGCCTGGCGTGGTCGAGGCCTGTGATCGTCGGCTCAGGCGGGGCGGCCCGCGCGTTCGCGGCCGCGCTCGGGGACGCGCGGATCTTCGCGCGCCGCGGCGAGTGGCCGCCCGATGAGCGGGAGGCCGACCTCGTCGTGCACGCGACGCCGGTCCGAGACGAGGTCATCGTCCGCGTAGGGGAAGGCCAGACGCTCGTCGACCTGCCCTATCCGGGCTCCGCGACCGCCGAAGCCGCTCGCGAGGCCGGAGCCACCGTGATCGACGGCCTCGACGTGCTAGTCGCCCAGGGCGCCGCCTCGTTCGAGCTCTGGACCGGCATCCCCGCGCCGGTGGAGGTGATGCGGGCCGCAGTACGCTCTTCGCCGTGAGCCTGACCCTCACGACGGCAGGCGAGTCCCACGGCCCGGCGCTCGTCGGCATCGTCACCGGCCTGCCCGCGGGGCTCACGCTCGACCGCGACGCGATCGACGCCGATCTCGCCCGCCGCCAGCAGGGGTACGGCCGCAGCCCGCGACAGCGGCTCGAGCACGACGAGATCGACGTGCTCGCCGGCCTGCGGCACGGACGGACGCTGGGCACGCCCCTCGCCTTCCTCGTCCGCAACCGCGACCACGACAACTGGGCGTGGGGGATGAGCCCGTGGCCGCCCGAAGGTGAACCCGAAGGCAAGGGCTCGAGCCCGGTCACGCTGCCGAGACCGGGGCACGCCGACCTGCCGGGCTCGCTCAAGTACGGCCACGCTGACGTGCGCGACGCATTCGAGCGCGCTAGCGCGCGGCACACGGCCGTCGTCGTCGCGGCCGGCGCAGTCGCGAAGGCGCTCCTCGAGACGATCGAGGTGGAGGTGAGCGGCACCGTCGTCGAAGAGGGGGACGTCGACGGCGCGCGGGAGGAACGCGACACCGTCGGCGGCGTCGTCGAGGTGCGCGCGCGCGGCGTCCCGCCCGGCCTGGGCTCGTACGCCACGGCCGCCGAGCGCCTCGACGCGCGCCTCGCGGCCGCGCTGATGGGAACTCAGGCGGTGAAGGGCGTCGAGATCGGCGAGGGATTCGCGCTCGCCGGGGCCCGCGGCTCGGACGCGCACGACGAGATCCTTCGGGACGAGCGGGGGCTCTACCGGGCTTCGAACCGCGCCGGGGGGATCGAGGCCGGCGTCTCGAACGGCGAGGAGATCGTCGTCCGCGCGGCGATGAAGCCGCTGCCGACGTTGATGCGTCCGCTGCAGTCCGTCGACCTCGAGACGGGCGAGCCGGCAGATGCGCTCGTCGAGCGGAGCGACGTCTCGGCCGTCGAGGCGTTGAGCGTGGTCGCGGAGGCCGTGGTCGCGTTCGAGCTCGCGCGGGCGGCCTGCGAGAAGTTCGGCGGCGACGCGCTCGGCGACTTCCTCGCCGCCTACGGCGCGTACAGGAAGCGGATCGATTGGTCGCCGCGCTAGACCGGCACATCGCGCTCGTCGGCTTCATGGGCGCGGGCAAGACGACGGTTGCCCGCGAGGTCGCGGAGCGACTCGGGCGTCCGGGCAGCGACCTGGACGGGATGGTCGAGCACGCCGTCGGGGACGACGTCGCCTCGTTCTTCGCGAAGCACGGCGAGGCTGAGTTCCGCCGCGTCGAGGAGGCCGAGACGCTGGCCGGCCTGGATGCAGCCGAGCCGGACGTGTTGGCGCTCGGCGGGGGCGCCATCCTCTCCGAAGCGGTGCGCGCGCGGCTCCGCGAACGAGCGTTCACGGTCTGGCTCGACGTCGACGTGGACACGTGCTGGGCGCGCGTCGGCGACGGCGGCCGCCCGCTGGCCGGGGACGAAGCCGTGTTCCGCCGGCTCTACGACGAGCGCCGGCCGCTCTACGCCGAGGCCGCCGACGCCGTTGCCGGCGACGTCGATGGCGTCGTCCTCGCGGCCGGCGGAGTCCACGTCGGGGTCGGTGCCGTGGAACGGCTCGAGGCGGTCGTGCCCCAAGAGTCGATCGTGCTCGTCACGGACGCGCACGTGGGTGGGATCCACGGCGCGACCGTGCAGCTGGCACTCGGCGGCCTTCTCACGGAGACCCACGAGCTGCCCGCGGGGGAGGAGGCGACGACGCTCGAGGCATGTGAGCAGCTTTGGCGGGCCCTCCGGGTCCCGCGGGCCGGAGTGCTCGTGGCGCTCGGCGGCGGCTCACTCACGGACGCGGCCGGCTTCGTCGCCGCCACGTACCTGCGCGGGATCGCCTGGGTGGCGGTGCCGACGACGTTCGTGGGCCAGGTCGACGCCGCGATCGGCGGCAAGACGGCGATCGACCTCCCCGAGGGTAAGAACCTCGTCGGCGCGTTCCACTGGCCCGCCCGCACGGTGATCGATCCCGGGTTGCTCACGACCCTTCCTGCGGAGCAGCGCGCGAACGGCATGGCCGAGGCGGTGAAGACGGGGCTGCTCGCCGGCGAGCTGCTCTGGGAGCTTCCTGAGCCGGAGCTCATCCGGCGCTGCGCGGCCTTCAAGACCGCCATCTGCCTGCGCGACCCGTACGAGCGCGGCCCGCGGACCGCCCTGAACCTCGGCCACACGTTCGCGCATGCGCTCGAGGCCGGATCCGACTACCGCGTCTCGCACGGCGAGGCTGTCGCGCTCGGCCTGCTGGCCGCGCTTCGGCTCTCGGGGCTCGACACGACCATCGTCGAGGAGCAGCTCAGCCCGCGGCCGGTCGCCGTCGACCGCGAGCGAGCCTGGGCGGCGCTCCAGCGCGACAAGAAGCGCGCGAACGGCGAGGTGCGACTCGTGCTGCTCGACCGCCCGGGGAGCCCGCGCACGGACGTGGTCCTCCCCGACGACGTCGTCCGCCGAGCGCTCGACGAGCTAATCGCGGGGTAGAGGTAGAGTCGCCGCCGATGCGTGTGGACGTGCTCAACGGCGTCAACCTCGACGTGCTCGACCGCCGCGACCCGGAGCACTACGGCGGCCTCAGCCTGCACGAGCTCGAGCAGCGCATCGAAGGTTGGGCCGGCGAGCTTGGTT
>JBKPFD010000094.1:0-4160 GCA_046729155.1 Actinomycetota bacterium | reverse complement strand
GCGGCCCTGTCCCCGTACGACCGCTGCGGCGAAAGTGCCGTCCGGCCGCGTGCGGGCGGTGACCGCGACGCGTTGGCCGACGCGCAGGCGCCTGAACTTGGACGGCGTGCGCACGGTCCGAACGACCCCGCGCGACACCGTGACGACGGCCTTGCGCTTCGCATCCTTCGCGACGACGACCCCTGTCCAGGTCGCGGCTTCGGCCGTCCCACTGCACGCCGCGGCGAGGATCACTCCGGCGGCGAGCAGCAAAACCCTTTCTCATCTCTCTCCTTCCCTACAGCCCGGACTGCCGCGTCGACCGGCCGCTCCCCCTTGATCTCGAGTTCTCTATCGGCAGGAGCGGGGAGTCCTCCTTCCCCCGTTCTCGTCACTCGAATGGGTCGCGCTAGGCTTTGCGTGCCCGGTATCCGCTACGGAACTGGAGCCAGTTGTGATCGAAAGCGTCCACGTCGTCGGCGCCGGCCGCGTCGGCTCGGCAATCGGCGCCCGCTTGCTCGAGCGGGGCGTCGCACTGTGCGAGGAGGACGTCGACCTCGTGCTCCTTTGTGTGCCCGACCGGGCGATCGCCGAGGTCGCCTCTAGCGTCGCCCCTGGGCCGTGGATCGCGCACGTCAGCGGCGGCACGTCGCTCTCGGCCCTCGATCCGCACCGTCAGCGCTTCGGGCTGCACCCGCTGCAGACCTTCACGCGCGCGCGTGGACCAGAACAGCTCGACGGGGCGTTCGCGGGGGTGAGCGGGGAAACGGACGAGGCGGTCTCGGTCGGGTTCGAGCTGGCCCGGACGCTCGGGCTGCGGCCGTTCGAGCTCGACGACTTGCGGCGGTCGCTCTACCACGCCGGGGCTGTGATGGCTTCGAACTACCTCGTGACCCTGCACCGTGCGGCCGCGGAGCTGACGACGGCCGCGGGCGCGCCACCCGAGGCGCTCGTGCCGCTCATGCGCCGCACGATCGACAACGGCTTCGAGCTGACGGGGCCGATCGAGCGCGGCGACTGGGAGACCGTGGACGCGCACCTAGCCGCCCTGGCCGACGAGCGGCCGGAGCTCCGCGCGCTGTACGCGATGCTCGCCGACGCGACGAAGGAGCTGGCGACGCCGTGAAGACCGTGCGTGAGATCGCGGCCGTGCGCGAGGCGATTCGCGGCGCTTCGTCCGTCGGCCTCGTCCCGACCATGGGCGCCTTCCACGAAGGCCATCTCGCGCTCTTCTCCGCGGCGCGCGCCGAGAACGACGTCGTCGTCGCGAGCCTCTTCGTCAACCCGGCGCAGTTCGGGCCCGGCGAGGACCTCGAGCGGTACCCGCGGGACGAGGAGCCCGACGCGCGGGCGGCGGAGGAGGCGGGGGTCGACGTTCTCTTCGTGCCCTCTCGCGAGGAGCTCTATCCAGACGGCTACCAGACGTGGGTCGACGTCGAGAAGCTCTCGCGCCCACTGGAGGGCGAGTTCCGCCCGGGGCACTTCCGCGGGGTGGCGACGGTCTGCCTGAAGCTCTTCAACATCGTCCAGCCGCAGCGCGCGTACTTCGGGCAGAAGGACGCCCAGCAGGCCGCCGTGATCAAGCGGCTCGTCGCAGACCTGAACCTCGACCTCGAGATTCGCGTCGTGCCGACCGTGCGCGACGCCGACGGGCTCGCGCTCTCGTCGCGCAACAAGTACCTCTCGGCCGAGGAGCGTAAGCGGGCGCTGGCGCTACCGCGCGCACTGGCCACCAAGGACCCGGATAAGGCGCGGACAGCACTGCGCGGCCTCGACGTGGACTACGTCGACGTCGCCGACTTCGACGGGCAGCGCGTGCTCGCGGCGGCCGTCCGCGTCGGCGGCACGCGTTTGATCGACAACGTGATCCTGGAAGGAGAGAAGACGTGAGCAAACCGCCTGCGGGCAAGCGCCCGCTTCCCGAGCTCGCCGAGATGAAGCGCCGCGGCGAGAAGATCGTCATGGTCACCGCGTACGACGCGCCCGGCGCGCGCTTCGCCGAAGACGCCGGCATCGACATCATCCTCGTCGGCGACACCGCGGCGATGGTCGTCCTCGGCCACGAAGGCACGACTGTGCCGGTGACGATGGACGAGATGCTCTTCCTCACGCGGACCGTCGCGCGAGCAGCGCGCCGGCCGATCGTGATCGGCGACATGCCGTTCGGGTCGTACCAGGTGTCCGACGAGGACGCGCTCGAGAACGCGATCCGTTTCGTGAAGGAGGCGGGTGCGGACGCGGTGAAGCTCGAGGGAGCCGGCCCGTCGGTCTCGCGTGCGCGCGCGATGGTCGAGGCGGGCATTCCCGTGATGGGCCACGTCGGCCTCACGCCCCAGTCCGCCACGCAGCTCGGCGGCTTCAAGACGCAGGGCAAGACCGCCGAGCAGGCACGCGAGCTCGTCGAAGGAGCGCTGGCGCTGGAAGAGGTCGGCTGCTTCTCGGTCGTGCTCGAAGCGGTGCCGTCACCCGTCGCAGCCGAGATCACCCGGCGCCTGACCGTGCCGACGATCGGAATCGGCGCGGGGCCCGAGTGCGACGGCCAGGTGCTGGTCTACCACGACCTGCTCGGGCTCACCGAGGGCCACCTGCCCCGCTTCGTGAAGCGCTACGCGAACCTCTCGCGCGAGATCCGGGACGCGCTCGAGCACTACGCCGAGGACGTGCGGACCGGGGTCTTTCCCGAGGAGCAGCACACGTACGCGATGGCCGACGAGGAGCGCGACCGCTTCGAGACCCGCGCGAAGGAGCCTGCCTCGAACGAGTGATCTTTCGCCGAAAGGCGCAAGCTTTCGTGCGTGGCGGCTTCTTTCTGAGCGACCCGTGCACCAGCACGCCACAGCCGCCCGCGCGGACGGATCGGCCACTCTCCGCGTCCTGATCGCCGACGACCACCCGCTCTTCGCCGAGGCGCTCACGCTCACGCTCGACGCGGACAGCCGCGTGGACGTCGTCGGCCACGCGCCGAACGGCAGAGAGGCGGTCGAGCTCGTCTCCGAGCTCCGGCCCGACGTCGTCTTGATGGATCTCGACATGCCCATTCTCGACGGGTTCGAGCGACGAAGGCGGTGCGCGAGATCTCCCCGAACACGAAGGTCGTCGTCGTGACGTCGTCAGCCGCACCAGGCGACTCCGTCAAGGCGCTCGCCGCGGGCGCGTCGGCCTACCTGCGGAAGGGCTGCATCGCGACCGAGCTCTTCAATGCGATCTTCGCCGTCGCGCCGGCTACAGAGCAGACAGTGCTGCGAGCAGCCCGAGCGGAGCCGCGGCGAGGAATACTGCGGCGCCGGCTCGCGGCCAGGACCATCCGTGGACGGCTCGCGTTCCAGTGACGAGCAGGACGAGCGCCCAGGCGCCGAAGCCGAGCGCCAGGGCCTCGAAGACCGTGTCGCCGGTGCCGGCATCCCCGCCGCCCGAACGAAAGAGATCGCCCCCGTAGACCGCCAGCCGGACCGGCCAGACGAGGATGAGCGACAGGGCGAGCGGCGCCGCCGCATACCCGAGCACGTGGCGCGCGCGGCGGTAGCTGCCGTCGCCGCCCAGCGCACGGTTCGCGCCGTGCAGAAGCGCACCGCCGAGCCAATAGACGGTGCCCCCGTAGGCCGCGCCGCCGAGAAACGTCCAGATCGCGACATCGAGGCCGTCGAGCGACCGGTCGTCGAGCAGCCGGCCGGCGACGGACGTCGAGAGCACGCCGGCCATCCCGGCGAGGATGACGATCGCGATCAGCGGCTCCTGCCGCGCCTGCGCCGCGCGAGGCGACTCGTCCCGCATCGCCGCGAACACCGCCTGCGGGCTCTGGAAGACCGCGAGCGCGCGTAGCCACCACTCGCGCTGCTCGGACGGCGACTGCTCGGCTGCGGTGGACACGGCCTGAGCGTACTCTCCCCCGCGTGCCGCGCAGCGCGCTGATCGTCGCCGTGCCGGAAGCCGAGCCGGTCGTCGGCGAGTGGCGCGAGCGCTACGACAGCGCGCGGCTCGGGATCCCGGCGCACATCACGCTGCTCTTCCCGTTCGTGCCGGCCGCCGAGCTCGACGAGGCGCTCTTCGCCGAGCTACGCGAGCTCTTCGCTGCGCAGCCGCCGATCACGTTCACGCTCCCGCGGCTCGTGACCTTTCCGGACGAGACGATCTGGCTCGCGCCCGAGCCCGCCGAGCCGTTCCGCCGGCTCACCGAGCTGATC
>JBKPFD010000093.1:0-6994 GCA_046729155.1 Actinomycetota bacterium | reverse complement strand
GCTCAAACGGGTCGTCTCCCGAGGTCGGCCACGGCATCGTCGGCATGCGCGAGCGCGCCGCCTTGCTCGGCGGCACACTGGACGCTGGCGCCTCCGACGGCGTCTTCAGGATCCGCGCACGCCTGCCCTACGGAGACGGCGTGTGAGCGAGGGGCCTGTGCGCGTGCTCCTTGTCGACGACGACGACCTCATGCGCGCCGGGCTGAGGTCGGTGCTCTCGAGCGACGAGGCGATCGAGGTGGTCGGCGAGGCAGGTGACGGGCGCGCCGCAGTCCAGAGCGCCCGCGCGCTGAGACCGCATGTCGTTCTCATGGACATCCGCATGCCCGACCTCGACGGCATCGCCGCGACACGCGAAGTGCTGGCCGCCTCGCCGGAGGCGAAGGTCGCGGTCCTGACGACGTTCGAGCAGGACGACTACGTTTTCGGGGCCCTGAGCGCCGGCGCCTCCGGGTTTCTCCTCAAGCGGACGAAGCCGGAGGAGCTGATCGCCGCGATCCACACGATCGCGGATGGGGACTCGCTCCTCTCCCCGTCGGTCACCCGGACCGTCATCGAGCGCATGGGCCGGCAACCCGTTGCAGACGACTCGGCCCGCAAGCGCCTCGACCAGCTGACGCCGCGCGAGCGTGAGGTGCTCGAGCTGATCGCTCGCGGCCTGTCGAACGGCGAGATCGCGGCGGCTCTCGTCATCGAGGAATCGACCGTGAAGACCCACGTCAAGCGCATCCTGATGAAGCTCCGGCTGCGCGACCGGGTGCAGGCCGTGATCTTCGCCTACGAGAGCGGGCTCACCCGCCCCGGGCCTGAGGTCGCCTAACCGCGCACGTCGTCATCGCAGCTGCGGATTCGCGACCGCTGCGCCGCTGCCCAGGCGGAGACGCTCGAGGCACGCCCCTCAACCGGTTGAATTGCCTGGCCTGGCGCATCGGCAGGCGCTGACCAGCGACCCGAAGGAGCCCCGTTGCCGGGGCTCCTTCTCGTCACCGCAGGAGCTCGACGGTTCAGCGCGAGGCTTTCGCCCGCGTCGTCACGTAGACGTCGCCGGGCCCTCCCGCAGCTGGCGCCCGGCCGAAGTAGAGCGTCTCGCCCCGCCAAGAGAGCGACGGCCGCGTCTCGCTTTCGGTGGTGTTCACTTGTTCGGACTGGTCGCCGAGATTGACGAG
The DNA here is from genome assembly GCA_046729155.1 of Actinomycetota bacterium. Taxonomy (GTDB): domain Bacteria; phylum Actinomycetota; class Thermoleophilia; order Gaiellales; family Gaiellaceae; genus VAXT01. The sequence goes on along the minus strand of JBKPFD010000093.1, from coordinate 5,828 downwards.
ATTGACCGGCTGTGACCAGGCGCCGCCACCGTTCTCGCGCGTCGCGACCCAGATGTCCTGGCTCCCCCTTCCGCCTGCGCGATTCGACGAGATCACGACCTCACGCCCGTTCTTGCGCACATTGGGCTGGATGTCGTTCGCGGCGGGGTCGCTCAGCTCCGCGACTAGCTCTGCGGGGCCGAACGTCCCTCCGGGGCCTACACGGCTGACGAAGATGTCGCCTGGGACGAAACCACCTTGTGCAGCGGTTCGCGAGCTCGAGAAATAGAGCCGCGCTCCTCCGCCGGCCCGGACGTACGAGGGGCCCATCTCGTCGAGGGAGGTGTTCGGGCCCTCGGGCGCGCAGGCAAGGCGCTCGGGCTCGCTCCAGCCGTGCTCCGGGTTGAAGCGCGTGAAGTAGATGTCGCCTAGTCCGCATGTACTCGGCCTCCGGACGAAGAAGAGGCCGTTACCACGGACGGGAGTCGGGCAGAACTCGTCGACGCTCGTGTTGAGGTCGGCCCCGGGTGCGTCGTTCAGGTTCACGGGATCGCCCCACGACTCATCAGTGCGGTCCCGCCTAGCGACCCAGAGGTCGAGCTGGCCGGCCCCGCCCGGCCGCGTCGAGGCGATATAGAGGCTGCGCGCGTCGGGGGATTGGATCGGACAGCCGTCCGACGCAGTCGTGTTTATGCCGACGGCGTCCACGGGGTCGACGAGGCCCGCCGGCCCCCATGCCGAGAAATGCGAGCTCGCGGCCGCAGCGAGCGCCGCGCCTAGCATCGTGCCGCCGACTAGCACCAGGACGAGTGTGCGCTTGAGCGTTGTCATTGCTTCTCCTCTCCGATTACTTGTTGTCTGGATGTCCACTCGGCAAGAGCTCTGCGCCCCCGGCGAGGGTCAGGATGATTCGTCGGTGCATCTCGTCTCCTTTCGGGACGTGACGGCTTCGACGATCCGGACGGGGTCGAGCTCCGCCAGCTGCGCGGCCCGCGCGGCCTCGGCGGATGACCCCGCGACGAACACGAAGAAGCACGTCTCGTCCTCGGGAACATGAATGACCCCGTCGAAGCCGACGCGGACGCCGCCGCGGTTCAGTGCCTCGACAGCCGAGCGCGCCCGCGCCTCGCCCGCCGCCCGCTCGTCGGCGTGGCAGCGTGCGAGGAAGGTCTCGACGAGGTAGCTCGGCATGCCGTCGACGCTACGAGCCCGCGCAATGCGTGGAAACGGCCGAAGGTCGGAACTTTGCTGCAGCGGCGTCCGGACGTCAGCCGAGCTTGCGGGCGAGCTCCGTCCGTGAGCGGACGCCGAGCTTCGCGTAGATGTGCGTCAGGTGGCTCTTGACCGTCCGCTCCGCGAGGAACAGCTCCGCCGCGACCTCTGCGTTCGTCCGCCCCTGCGCGACGAGGTCGGCGACGCGCCGCTCGGACGGCGTCAGGCCGTCGCTTTGCGTCCGGCCGCCGATCCGCCCGAGCTCCTCGCGGGCGCGTGCCGCCCAGCCGGCGGCGCCGAGCTCGTCGAATGCCTCCGCTGCCGCCTCGAGTGCCTCGCGCGCGGCGCGCTTCTGCTTCGTTCGCCGCCGGGCGACCCCAAGCGCCAGGAACGCACGCCCGCGCCCAAATGGGTCGCCCGCCGCCTCGTGCTGCGATACGGCTTCGATGAGGAGCGCAAGCGCGCCGTCGACGTCGCCGCGTGCGGATGCGACGAGGCCCCGGCAGCGCGTCGCGTGCGCCACGATCCAGCCGCGCCCGAGCCGTCGAGCGACCGCTTCCCACGCGTCGAGACGCTCGACGGCGTCGTCGATGCGGCCGAGCGCCAGCAGCGCCTCGACCTGCTCGGCACGCCACCAGGTCATGCTCGGCTCGGTACGGTCGCCGGCGTCGACGATTGCCTCAGCCTCGGCGAAGTGCTTCGCGGCCTCGCTCGTGTTGCCGCGCCAGAGCTCGACGACACCGAGCGTCGCCCACGGCGCCATGAGCTTGGACGCGTGCCGCTGCGCGCCGCGGACACTCAGCTCGGCGAACTCCTGCGCACGCTCGAGCTCGCCGCGATACGCGGCGATGAGGGTACTCGGGTGGAGGTTCTGCGGCGACTCGTCCTCCTCGCGTCCGTACAGCCGCACGATCTCGCGGGAACGTTGCGCGTACTCACCTGCGAGCGCGAGGCGGCCGGCGCGCAGCTCGACGAGAGCCAAGTACCACAACGCCGACGCGCTCAGGTGCTCGTCGCGCTCCATCCAGACGACGTCGAGGTGCTCGAGCAGCTCGCGAGCGCGATCGAGCTCGTACGACCAGTAGAGCACGTGAGCGAGCGCGAACCCGGCGTCGACGGCGAGCTCGGGGCCCGGGAGCTCCGCGGCGAGCTCGTACGCCTCCTCGGCCAGCCGGAGCGCCTGTGGCTCGCCGTCGTTGAAGCGGATGAGTGCAAGGCGCGCGCGCGCCGAAGCCCGGAGCGCGTCGTCGTCGAGCTGGTCGGCGAGCGCGACGGCCGCTCGGGCATGTCGCTCCGCCACGCGCAGTCCGCTCGTGAATCGAATCCTGAGGCTCAGCTCGCCGTGGATCTTCGCCTCGAGCGCCGCGTCCCCCTCGGCCTCTCCCAGCGCCTCCTGGAGAAGCGCGATCGTCTGCTGGATGTCCCCCTCCTCGAGCTCGGCCGTGAGGACGAGCGCCCGCGCCCGCTCGGAGCCGGGCGACGCGCGGGTGAGCAGCTCGGCAGCGAGCACCCGTGCGCGTGCGAGCTCACCTGCAGCGAGATGTGCACGCGCCGTCGCGACGACGCGGCGATCGGCGTCGGCACGGTCGTCCGGCGGCGTCAGACGGAGCGCGTGCTCCCCCAGCTCTGCTGCGACGATCGGCGTCCCGTGTGCCGAGGCGTTGGTCGCGGCGTGCTCGAGCTCCGCGGCCAGCTCGCTGTCGGGCTCGTCGGCGGAGAGAGCCAGATGGCGCGCCCGCGCGAGTGACTCTTCCGCGACCTCTGCGAGACGGCGATGTGCCTGTCGACGTTCGCCCGGTGCAAGTCCCTGATAGAGGACGGACGCAAGCAGTGGATGCGTGAACCGGACGCCGCCGTCGGCGAGCTCGAGTACCCGTTCGGCGAGCGCCGGATCGAGTGCGGCCTGCTCGATGCCGGCGGCTTGCAGGTGCGCCGTGGTTAGCCGGGCGTCGGCCGCCGCGAGCACCAGCGCCTCGTGCGTCCCACCTGTGAAGCGTCCAAGTCGCGCGGTGAGGAGCTCCTCCAAGCGCTCCGGGACCGGCAGGGGCTGCGTCGGGTCACGACGACCGTCCTGGGAGCCGAGCGCGCGCGCCAGCTCCAGCGCGAAAAAGGGGTTTCCGCCGGAGACTTCGTGCAGGCGCAACAGCGTCGGCCGCGGCAGCGGCCTCCCGAACCGGCTCGCGACAATGCGGTGCATCGCACCGACGCTCAGAGACCCCACCGGCACGGTGTGAATCTGGTCGGGGTCCAGCGCCTCCTCCAGCGGCGACGGCGTGCGCCCTCCGTCGAGCCGTCGGGTCCAGATCAGCGTGAGGCGCGTCCCCGTCAGCCGGCGCACGGCGAACGCGAGCGCCCGCGCAGACGGCGGGTCGAGCCACTGGAGGTCGTCGATCGCGAGCACGAGCCCGTCCTCGGCGAGCGGCTGGAGCGCGCTACGTACGGCGACACCGAGCGCGCGCGGATCCGCCGGCGCTCCGTCCTCGTCGGCGACGAGGAGCGTGACCTCGAGCGCCCGCCGCTGTGGCGGCGTCAGCGCCGGCAGCACCTCCGGCAGGAGGTCGTCGAGGAGGTCGCCAAGGCCTGCGTGGGCGAAGTTGCGCTCGGTCTCGGCCGCTTGCGCGGTCAAGACACGCAGCCCTCGGGCCCGCGCCGCCTCGACCGCCTTCCGCCACAGCGTCGACTTACCGATCCCGGCTTCGCCCTCGAGCGCGACCGCCGTCGGTCCGTGCGCCGCCGCGCGCGTGTCGAGCAGTGCCTCGAGCACGCCGAGCTCTTCCTCTCTCCCGACGACCGCAGTTGCCATGGCTGTCTCTTCGGCATCGTGAGCCGCAGTTGAGATCGGTGCAAGCCCCGGCGCCAGGTTTCCGCGAGCTCAACACCGCCGGAAGCGCGGGATGGTCGGGCTTGACGAGTCGGGTCTCGACTGTCAGAGTCGCGGCGTCAAGTCCTGTGGGCCTTCGGGTTCGCAGGACTTGGCATTTCCGGGACGATTGACGCGTGAGCGAGACACGCGAGCCGCTGCGGCGCACCTTCGACTCGGCCGCGGACCTGTACGAGGCGGCGCGGCCGACGTATCCGACCGAGCTGCTCGATGACCTCGTCGACCTGGCCGAGCTCGAGCCCGGTAACCGCCTCTTGGAAATCGGGTGTGCGACCGGTAAGGCGACGCGTGCTCTGCTCGAGCGCGGTTTCTCGGTCGTTTGCGTCGAGATGGGCGTCCAGCTCGCTGAGCGCGCACGCCGAAACCTGACAGGGCTTCAGGTCGTGATCCAGGTCGAGTCGTTCGAGACGTGGGACGCCGAGCCCGAGTCGTTCGACCTTGTCTACGCCGCGACCGCCTGGCACTGGGTAGATCCGGCGATCCGTTATCGGAAGGCCCATCAGCTTCTCAGGCCCGGAGGTCATCTGGCGTTCTGGAGCGCGCTGCACGCGTTCCCCGAAGGCTTCGATCCCTTCTTCAGCGAGATTCAAGACGTCTACGACGCGATCGGCGAGAGCTATGCCGGCGAATGGCCGCCGCCTCCGCCCGACGAGGTCCCCGACGACCGGGCAGAGATCGAAGCAAGCGGACTCTTCGAAGACGTGGAGGTCAGGCGCTACGTCTGGGAGACCTCGTACACGGCCGAGGGGTACATCGCTCTCCTAAACACTTTCTCGGGTCACATCTCCATGGACCCGGCGAAACGGGAGCACCTGTACCGCGAGATCCGACGGCGAATCGGCCAGCGCCCCGATCCGAGAGTGCGACGGCACTGGTACGCGATCCTCCACGTCGCGCGCCGCTCGACCCAGCATCCGTGAGGGGCGCGGCTGGTCTGGGAGCCGATGTGAGCACGCGTCGATGCGTTACCGTGCGGCGCCGGTCACGAAAGGAGAGGCGTCTTGCGTATCGAGGACTACGGCTTGATCGGTGATATGCAGACCGCGGCTCTCGTCGGTCGTAACGGAGCGGTGGACTGGCTGTGCCTCCCGCGATTCGATTCCCCGTCCTGCTTCTCGGCATTGCTGGGCGATGAGAGGCATGGGCGCTGGCTTCTCGCGCCGACCGGTGAAGTGCGTGCCGGCTCTCGTCGCTACCGAGCGGGGACACTTGTCCTGGAGACCGATTTCGAGACGGCCGAGGGTGCAGTGCGCGTGATCGACTTCATGCCTCGGCGAGGCGAAGGCCCGCCGCGCGTGATGCGGATCGTCGAGGGCCTGAGCGGCCGGGTCCCGATGCAGATGGAGCTTTCGCTGCGCCCGGACTACGCCTCGATTGTCCCGTGGGTCGAGTCTGCGCCGGACGGGGTCACTGCCACTGCCGGGCCGGACGCCTTTCGCCTCAGCACCGGGCTGCCGCTCGAGGCCGACAACGGGACGGTACGAGCCGACTTCGTCGCCGTCGAAGGCGCACGCGAACGGCTCACGCTCACGTGGCACCTGTCGTACGACGAGGGGCCACCCGTCGAGGACGCCGACTCGGCGCTCGCGCGCACGGAGACGTGGTGGCGAGCATGGAGCGAACGATGCGCGTATCACGGTCCCTATCGCGACGACGTGCTCACCTCGCTGATCGTGCTCAAGGCGATGACGTTCGAGACGACCGGCGCCGTGATCGCAGCGCCCACGACCTCGCTGCCCGAGGACATCGGCGGCGA
>JBKPFD010000092.1:0-2692 GCA_046729155.1 Actinomycetota bacterium | reverse complement strand
CGCACGGACTGCTCGCGCCGTGGGTGCTGCACACCGGCCTCGGTCCCGATGCCGCCACGTCCGGCTACATGACGCAGGTGATCGCGGTCGCCGTCCAGGAAGGCGGGATGCCGATTCCGCGCGGCGGCGGAGCGAAGCTCGTGGAGGCACTCGCGCGGCTGATCAGCGACCACGCCGGCGTACTCGAGACCGGGCGCGACGTGGAGCGGGTGCTCGTCGAGGGCGACCGCGCGACCGGCGTGCGCCTCGCCGGCGGCGAGACCGTCACGGCTGGGCGTGCCGTGATCGCAAGCACGACGCCGACCCAGCTCTACGGGCGGCTCCTCGCGGACGCACGGGTCCCGGAGGACGTGGCGCGGCGCGCGCGGCGCTTCCGGTACGGGCGAGCGGAGATGCAGATCCACTTCGCTCTCTCGGAGCCGCCGCGCTGGGCGGGTGACGAGCGCCTTGGGGGCACGGCAGTCGTCCATCTCACACCAGGCCTCGACGGCGTCTCGCGCGCGGTCAACGAGGCGGAGCGGGGGCTGCTGCCCGCCGAGGCGACCGTCGTCGTCGGCCAACCGCTGACGATGGACCCGTCCCGGGCGCCGGAGGGCGCGGGCCTGCTCTGGATCCAGCTCCAGGAGCTTCCGTGGGAGGTGCGAGGAGACGCTGCCGGCGAGCTCGACGTCGGCGACGCTTGGACCGAGACGCTTCGCGAGCGCTACGCCGACCGCATCCAGGCCCGAATCGCGCGGCACGTCACGAACCTCGAGAGCGCGATTAGAAAGCGGGTCGTCCTCTCCCCCGCCGACCTCGCCAACGCAAACGTCAATCTCGAGCGAGGCGACCCGTACGGCGGCTCGCTCGCGCTCGACCAGAACTTCCTCTGGCGCCCGTTTCCACAGAGCCCCGGGCACGCGACCCCGATCGCCGGCCTCTGGCACATCGGCGCGAGCACCCATCCCGGCCCCGGCCTCGGCGCGGGCTCGGGCACGCTCGTCGCGAAGCAGCTCCTCCGGCCGCCCCTCCACCGCCGACTCCTCCGCCGATGAGGCGCTCGATCTCGCAGATCACGACGGTGAGCCAGCCTTTCGCCGACGACCTGGACGCCTACCGGGCCGCGGGCGCCGACGGGATCGGCATCTGGGAGATGAAGCTCGAGGACGACTCGCTCGAGCGGTTCCGGGCGAGCGGGCTCGAGGCGGCCGCGGCGATCCCTGCCGTGCCCTCGATCCTGCCGCTGCCGCTGATGGAAGGGCCGACCGACCCGGCCGAGCGCGTGGGGGCGATCTGCGCATCGATCCGCCGGCTCGCGCCGTTCGAGCCGCTCTGCGTCCTGTTCCTCACCGGTCCGGGTGACCGTGCGACGGTGATCGACGGGATCCGCTCGATCGCCGACGAGGCACAGCGGGCCTCCGTCGTCGTGGCGCTCGAGCCCATCCAGAAGGAGTTCGGCGACCTCTGGACGATCGTCAGCTCCCTCGACGAGGCCGCCTTCCTGCTCGACGAGGCGAGACGCCCGGGAGTCGGGCTCATTTACGACACCTGGCACCTGTGGAACCAACCCGTCGACGAGATCGCGCGTCACCGCCACCGCATCTCCGCCGTCCATGTCGCCGACTGGCGCGATCCGACACGGAACACGAACGATCGCGTGCTCCCCGGCGACGGCATGATCGACTTCGGCCCGATTCTCGAAGCGCTCCGCTGGGACGGCCTCTACGACCTCGAGATCTTCTCGGACACGGAACTCGAAGGCTCGCTCTGGCTCGAGGCCCCGCGCCGTCTCGCCCGCCGCGGCCTCGAGTCGCTCGCAGCCCTGGAATCCGATTGACTCGAATGTGACCTATGCACTTCAATGGCGACGTACTCGGGCGAAGGAGGGTCTTGGATGAGAGGCAGGCGTAGATGGGGCATCGTCGCGATGCTCCTGACTGCCGTGGTGGGCGCGGCAGCCCTCGCAGCAGGAATCGGCGGCAGCGCGACGGCCGCGACGAGAGGACCGATCGTGATCGGCTGGGCGTTCGACGCGAAGGGCCAGATGGCCCCGTTCGACGGCCCGGCCCTTGCGACGGCGAAGATCCGCGTGCGCGAGATCAACGCGCAAGGCGGTGTCAACGGGCGCAAGCTCCGGCTGGACACATGTGACACGCAAGACAACAACCCGGCGCGCGCGAAGTCCTGCGCGCGGCAACTGCTGGCGAAAGGCGCGCACATCCTCTTCACGACGTGCGACGTCGACTTTGCGACACCGGTCGTGCAGGAGGCGATCAATCGCGGCAAGCTCGCGATCTCGACCTGCATCGGTACCGCCCAGATGGGGCCGAAGCGCTTCGGCCGCAAAGGCCGGCTCGCCTTCAGCTTCGGCAACGTGGCCCAGGACGAGGGCTCGGCGATGGCCGAATATGCGATCCGGCGCGGGTGGCGCACGGCCGGCATCGCAACGAACACGCTGCTCGTCTACTTCAAGAACGTCGTCCAGGCATTCGAGAAGCGCTACACGCAGCTGGGCGGGTCGATCGTCGGCCGCGAGAGCTACGCGACGCGCGCGAACAACGTCCAGGCGGCGGTCACACGACTAACCGGCAAGAAGGCGGACGTGTACGTGACGTCGACCGCCTTCGGTGAGCTGCCGGCGTTCGTGTCCGGCTTCCGCTCGCTCGGAAACAACACGCCGATCCTGAACTCGTGGGCCGGCGACGGCACCTAC
>JBKPFD010000091.1:0-1885 GCA_046729155.1 Actinomycetota bacterium | reverse complement strand
TACCGGCCGAAGGGCATGCCGCCGCTCGCCTCCAACGAGGAGTGGATGAACGTCGCGTGCCCCCGCTGCGGCAAGCCGGCGCGGCGCGAGGCGGACACTATGGACACGTTCGTCGACTCGTCCTGGTACTTCCTGCGCTACTGCGACCCGCGCAACGACAGCGCGCCGTTCGATGCGGCGATCGTCGACTACTGGATGCCGGTCGACCAATACGTGGGCGGCATCGACCACGCGACGGGGCACCTGCTCTACTCCCGCTTCTTCGTCAAGGCGCTGAACGACTTCGGGCTGCTCGGCTTCCGGGAGCCGTTCCAGCGGCTGTTCCACCAGGGCTGGGTGCGCCAGGGCGGCACGAAGATGTCGAAGTCGAAGGGGAACGTGACCGGGCCCGACCAGCTTGTCGACCTGTACGGCGCCGACGCCGTTCGGCTCTACATCCTCTTCATGGGCCCGGCGGACCAGGACATGGAGTGGACCGAGGAGGGCGTCGAGGGCATCTCACGCTTCCTGCGGCGGCTGTGGCGGGTCGTGAACGAGGTCGTCGAGCGCGCTCCGGAGGGCGAGGCGGAGCCGACGCCGCTGGCCCAGGCCACGCATCGCACGATCGCGAGGGTGAGCGACGACATCGACCGCCGTTTCCAGTTCAACACGCCGATCGCCGCCGTGATGGAGCTCGTGAACGAGGTCTCGAGCTCGACCGAGGACCCGGCTGCGCGTTTTGCCGCCGAGACCGCCGTCTCGCTGATCCAGCCCTACGCGCCGCACATCGCCGAGGAGCTGTGGGAGCGGCTGGGCCGCGAGCGGCTGTGGGAGCAGCCGTGGCCGGAGGCGGACCCGGCCTTGCTCGAGCGGGAGACCTTCGAGCTCGTCATCCAGGTGAACGGCAAGGTGCGCGACCGCGTCCAGGTCGCCGCCGAGGCCAGCGAGTCCGAGCTGGTCGAGCAAGCGAAGGCGTCGCCGCGCGTGCAGAGCTACCTGGACGGGAAGCAGATCCGCAAGGAGATCGTCGTCCCCGGGAAGCTCGTCAACTTAGTGATCGAGTAGGTCCCTCGAGATGGATCGACCGGTCAGTTCCGACGGCCGCACGGGCCGTGCCCGTACGGCCTGATGTCGGCGCCGCCGAGTCGGCGCCTTCGGATCGACTGACGCGCTAGCGAATGCCCGTGTCGATGTGGAAGTCGACGCGGCGGAAACGACCGCTCGTCGCCGTGGCGACCGAGGGAGTCGGGATCCCCTCGTGCGTGCGGCGGTTCGTCCGCACCGAGTAGCGGCCCGGCCTCAGCACGACGCGGTACCAGCCCTTCGCGTTCGTCGTCGCATTCGCGACCACCCGGCCGGAGCGAATGAAGCGGAGCCTGAGGCCCACGGCCGGCGCGTCGCACGGGACGTTGACGCGGCAGACGGGCATGATCGGGCCCCGCATGACCCGGCCCTGGAGGCCGGTCGCGGTGCTGCTCGAGGTGCCATCTGACGCGCCGCAGCCGAGCGCGAGGCCTGTCGCCAGCACGATCGGGACGGCGATTCGTCTCATCCCGTCTGTCCTACCCGCTCGAGCAGATCGTTATTCGACCGCCGGCGGCGGGCGCGCTCGCCGACCAGCGCAAGCGCCGCGAGCAGAGCGAAGGGGCCGACGATCACGAGCGCGTAGAGCAGGACGATCGCCTCCTTCGTGAAGATCGCGCCTGTGTCGTCGAGGAAGGTTTCGAACGTACCCGGTGCCTCGTCCTGCTTCTTCTCGGCCGCCTTGCGCGTCGTCAGCCCGAGTGAGACCTGCGCGAAGCGGCCCTCGTGGAGGACGGCTGCCCTGCGGCGCGTCAGTCGCTCGAGCTCGGCGCGCTGCGCTGCGAGCTCGGCGCGTTCGGCTGCGGTCAGGCCGACGCGGTCC
>JBKPFD010000090.1:0-1965 GCA_046729155.1 Actinomycetota bacterium | reverse complement strand
GTGCTGGGCCGCGTCCCGCTCTCGATCGATCTCGACCACCACCACGACAACACTCGTTTCGGCGCGATCAACCTGATCGTCGCAGACGCCTCGTCGACCAGCGAGGTGTTGCGCGATCTGTTTCGCGAGCTCGGAGTCGCGCCGACGCCGGAAATTGCCGAGGCGTTGTACATCGCGCTCGTCACGGATACCGGGCGCTTCCAGTACGCGAACACGACCCCGAAGGCGCTGCGGCTCGCGGCCGAGCTCGTCGAGGCCGGAGCGGACGTGCACAAGGTCTTCCAGGTCGTCTACGAGAACGTCCAGTTCGCGAAGCTGAAGCTGCTCGCGCGCGCGCTCGAGCGGGCGCAGGTGTACGAGGGCGGCCGGCTCGTCGTCTCGTACCTCCTTCGAGACGACTTCGCCCAGGTCGGAGCCGCCGAGCCGTACTCGGAGGGAATCATCGACTACCTGCGCGCCGTCGAGGGCGCGGACATGGCCGCGCTGATCAGGGAGCCGCCGCGCTCGGGCGGGCCCACGCACCGCGTGAGCCTGCGCGCCTCGTCCGACGAGGTGGACGTCTCCGCGATCGCGCGCAAGTCCGGGGCGGGGGGAGGCCACCGTCAGGCCGCCGGCTTCTCGAGCGACCTGTCCGTCGAGGAGATCACCGAGTTCCTGCGCAAGGAGTTCACCGCGGCGCGGGGGTCGTAGTGCCGGCCCGGGCCCTGACCCCGAGCGGCCTCGTGCTCGTAGACAAGCCCGCCGGCCCCTCGTCGTTCGCGATCGTCCGCGACCTGCGCAACCGCACCGGCGCACGCGCGGGGCATGCCGGGACGCTCGACCCGTTCGCCACGGGGCTCCTGCTCGTCCTGCTCGGCGCGTTCACGAAGCAGGCGTCGAGGTTCGTCGGGTTGGACAAGGAGTACGAGACGGAGGTCGACCTCTCGTCCCGGACCACGACGGGTGATCCCGAGGGAGAGGTGGCCGCCGCGGTGGAGCCGCCGCCGGAGAGTGAGCTCCTCGAACGCCTCGAGGCGCTACGGGGTGAGGTCGACCTACCGATCCCGGCCGCGTCTGCGGTCAAGATCGGCGGTGAGCGCGCCTACAAGCTGTTTCGCCGCGGCATCGACGTCGAGATGCCGAGCCGGCGGACTAGCGTCAACGAGCTCGAGTTGCTCGGCTACGACGGCCGCGTGGCGTCGCTTCGCGTCGGCGTCGGCTCGGGCGGCTACGTGCGCTCGATCGCCCAGGCGCTCGGCGGCCACTGCAAGTCGCTGCGGCGGACGGCCGTCGGCCCCTTCCGCGTGACGGACGCCGACCCGGAGCGCGTGATCCCGCCCGAGGAGGCTCTGGCCGCACTGTGAGGGTCGCACACGCGCCCCAGGAGCTGGACCGGAAGCCCCGTGCCGTAGCCCTCGGCACCTTCGACGGCGTCCACCGCGGCCACCGGCGGGTGCTCGAGACGGCGCGTGAGACAGGGCTCACGTCGACGGTCGTCACCTTCGACCCGCACCCGCGCACCGCGCTCGGCAACCTCGTCTCGTTGCTGTCGACGCTCGAGCGCCGGCTCGAGCTGATCGCCGAGACGGGCGTCGACGAGACCGTCGTCGTCGAGTTCACCCTTGACCTCGCGCGCCTGGAGCCGGAGGAGTTCGCCCAGCACGTGCTGCGGCCGCTCGGCACGCAGGTCGTCGTCGCCGGCGAGGACTTCCGCTTCGGTCACGGCCGCAAGGGCGACCTGGACGTTCTGGCCGGCCTCGGGTTCGAGGTCACGCCCGTCCCGCTCCTCGAAGGCGTCTCTTCGTCCCGAATCCGCGAGCTGGTAGCGGACGGCGCAGTCGAGGATGCCGCGGGCCTGCTCGGGCGGCCGGTCGAGGTCGAGGGCAGGGTCGTGACCGGCAACGCGCGCGGCGGCACGCTCGGTTTCCCGACGGCGAATCTCGCCGTGCAGCCCGACCTCATCGTTCCGGCCTTCGGGATCTACGC
>JBKPFD010000089.1:0-2526 GCA_046729155.1 Actinomycetota bacterium | reverse complement strand
TCCTTGGACGCGTAGCGTGGCTAAGAAGTCCCTGATCGCTAAGGCGAAGCGCGAGCCGCGCTTCAGCGTTCGCAAGTACACGCGGTGCAACCGGTGCGGGCGGCCCCGCGCCGTGTACCGCAAGTTCGGCCTCTGCCGGATCTGCCTGCGCGAGCTCGCGCACGAGGGCGTGGTCCCAGGCATGACGAAGAGCTCCTGGTAAGCGCATGCATACCGATCCAATTGCAGACATGCTCACCCGGATCCGCAACGCCAACAAGGCGATGCACGAGACGACCGAGATGCCGACCTCGCGCATGAAGGAGCAGATCGCGCGACTCCTGAAGGAGGAGGGTTACATCAAAGACTTTCGGGTCGTCACCTCCGAGGACCACAACCGCCGCGAAGAGAACAAGAAGAAGCACCGCGCCTACGACTCGCTTGTCATCGAGCTCAAGTTCGGCCGCAACCGCGAACGGGTCCTGACCGACCTCAAGCGGGTCTCGAAGCCGGGCCGCCGTGTGTACGCTCGCAAGGACCGGCTGCCGAGAGTCCTCGGCGGCATGGGCACCGCCATCCTCTCCACGTCCGGCGGCCTGGTCACGAGCAAGACCGCCGAGGAGCGCGGCATCGGCGGCGAAGTCGTCTGTTTCATCTGGTGAGCCAATGAGTCGAATCGGCAAGCAGCCCATCGATATCCCCGACGCGGTCAACGTGGCGGTCGACCCTGGCCGCGTGACGGTCAACGGGCCGCTGGGCGAGCTGACCCAGAACGTGCCCGCGCGGATGAAGATCGAGAAGGTTGACGGGCAGCTCGTCGTCAAGCGCCCGACCGAGCGCGGCGAGGACCGCGCGCTGCACGGTCTGACGCGCTCGCTCGTCGCGAACATGGTGGAGGGCGTCACGAAGGGATTCGAGAAGCGGCTCGAGATCCAGGGCGTCGGCTACCGCGCGGCGCTTCGCGGTACCGCACTGGAGCTGAACGTCGGCTTCTCGCACGCGGTCGTCGTCGACGCACCGGCCGGGATCACGTTCGAGGTCCCGGCACCGAACCAGATCATCGTCAAGGGGATCGACAAGCAGCAGGTCGGCGAGATCGCCGCCGAGGTGCGCGACGTGCGCCCACCCGAGCCGTACAAGGGCAAGGGCATCCGCTACGAGGGTGAGTACGTGAGACGAAAAGTTGGGAAACGAGCGTGATGCAGATACAGCAACAACTCAGTTCAGCTGGGGGAACCTCCCGGTTCCCTCAGGCCCCCTCCACTGGTCCGCTGTCGCGGACAGGCGGGTTCGCCGCCGGGAAGAGGGCCTGATGGCGACGCTCACCGTCAGCCGGGCGCGGACGCGCCGTCACAAGCGAGTGCGCAAGAAGATCTCGGGCACGGCCGAGCGGCCGCGGCTCGTCGTCTTCCGCTCGAACCGTGGCATCGCCGCGCAGCTGGTCGACGATCTCGAGGGAAAGACGCTCACCGGGGCGAGCTGGCTGCAACTGAAGAAGTCGTTCAAGGGCAACAAGACGGAGCAGGCTGCCGAGGTCGGCAAGCTGCTCGCAGAGGCCGCGAAGAAGGCCGGCGTCGAGAACGTCGTCTTCGACCGCGGCGGCTACCTCTACCACGGGCGCGTGAAGGCGCTCGCCGAAGCGGCACGCGAAGGAGGCCTGAGGTTTTGAGCACTGTCGAGCGCGAAGCGATCGCGAGAGAAGAGCGGGAGAGCCGCGAGCTCAAGGAGCGCGTGGTCGAGATCAACCGCGTCGCCAAGGTCGTCAAGGGCGGCCGGCGCTTCTCGTTCACCGCTCTCGTCGTGATCGGCGACGAGGTCGACCGCGTCGGCCTCGGGTACGGCAAGGCGCGTGAGGTGCCGCTCGCGATCTCGAAGGCCGTCGACGACGCGAAGAAGAACCTCTTTCAGGTGCCGCAGCACGGCACGACGATCACGCACGAGATCCTCGGACGCTTCGGCGCGGCGCGCGTGCTGCTCCGTCCGGCGAGCGAGGGAACGGGGGTCATCGCGGGCGGCGGCGTGCGCGCGGTGCTGGAGCTTGCCGGCATCAGGGACATCCTGGCCAAGAGCCTCGGCACGACGAACCCGATCAACATGCTCAAGGCGACGATCAACGCGCTCCAGAGCCTGCGGCGGCCCGAGGAGGTCGCCGAGCGGAGAGGCCTGACGATCAAGCAGGTGTTGCCCGCGAGCGCCGCTCCTGCGGAAGAAGCGCAGGAAGCTGAACCACAGACGGCCGAGGCCGAGGCGGCAGAGCCTGCGGCCGTTGAGGAGACGGAAAGTGGCGAAGGTCAGGATCAGGCAAGTTCGTAGCGCGATCGGGCAGAGCGCCCGCCATCGCGGCACCCTGCGCGCCCTCGGCCTGGGCCGGATCGGCCGCTCCGTCGAGCGTCCGGAGAGCCCGGAGCTCGCCGGTATGCTCAGGAAGGTCCGTCACCTCGTCGAAGTCGAGAAGGACTGACCGCATGGCCGAGGACCTGAACCTCTCGAACCTCAAGCCTGCCGCCCAACGGCGCGGTCGCAAGCGCATCGGCCGCGGCATGGGCT
>JBKPFD010000088.1:0-1712 GCA_046729155.1 Actinomycetota bacterium | reverse complement strand
GGCGTCAGCGGCAAGCAGCTGCGCGGCACAGTCCAGAACGACGTGCTCAAGGAGTACTGCGCGCGCGGGAACTACATCTTCCCGCCGAAGCCGTCGATGCGAATCACGACCGACCTCTTTGCGTACTGCGACGAGCGGCTGCCGAAATGGAACACGATCTCGATCTCGGGCTACCACATCCGCGAGGCGGGGTCGACGGCCGCGCAGGAGCTCGCCTTCACGATCGCGAACGGGATCGCGTACTGCCAGGCCGCGGTCGACGCCGGACTGTCGCCCGACGAGTTCGGCGAGCGGCTCTCCTTCTTCTTCAACGCGCACACCCCTTTCTTCCAGGAGGTTGCGAAGTTCCGCGCGGCGCGGAGGCTCTGGGCCGAGATCATGCGCGACCGCTTCGGCGCGACGAACCCGAAGGCGCAGGCTCTCCGCTTTCACGCCCAGACCGGCGGCTCGACCCTCACCGCGCAGCAGCCGGAGAACAACATCGTGCGCGTCGCCGTGCAGGCGCTGTCAGCGGTCGCCGGCGGGGCGCAGTCGATCCACACGAACGCATTCGACGAGGCGCTCGCGCTGCCTACCGAGCGCTCGGCGAAGATCGCGCTGCGCACGCAGCAGCTCCTGGCGCACGAGGCCGGCGGGACGGATACCGCCGACCCGTTCGGCGGCTCGTACTTCATCGAGTCGCTGACGGACGAGCTCGTCGAGCGGGCTCGCGACCTGATCGAGCGCGTCGACGAGCTCGGCGGCGCGGTGGAGGCGATCGAGCAGGGCTTCGTCCAGCGCGAGATCGAGGACGCGGCCTACCGGCACACCGCGGCCGTGGAGTCCGGCGACAAGGTGATCGTCGGGGTCAACCGCTACCAGGAGGACGAGAGCGAGCCGATCGAGCTGCACCGGCTCGATCCCGCCGCGGAGCGGCGCCAGCTCGAGCGGACGGCGCAGGTGCGCGAGGAGCGGAGCGCCGACGAGACGGAGCGCGCGCTCGCAGAGGTGAGACGCGTTGCCGAGGGCGACGGCAACCTCCTGCCGCCGATGCGCGAGGCGCTGCGTGTTCGCGCGACGATCGGCGAGATCTGCAACGAGCTGCGCGACGTCTTCGGCACGTACGACGCCCAGCGCGCTTAGTGCGCATCCTGCTCGTCTCGCAGATGTACCCGGGGCCCGACGACCCGGATCTCGGCGCGTTCGTCCAGGGCATCGAGCGGGCTCTCGCCGATCGGGGCCACGAAATGGAGCGGGCGGTGCTCGACTCTCGGAGCGGCGGCAAGCGCCGCCACCTCGAGCTGGCCCGCCGGACGGCGCGGGCCGCGCGGCGCTTCCGTCCCGACGTCGTCTACGCGCACTTCCTGGTGCCGACGGGCCTCTCGGCCGCGCTCGTGACACGCGCGCCGCTCGTCGCGACGGCGCACGGCCGGGACGTTCGCAACGTGGGCGTGTACCCGGGTATCCGCGCGGCGACGCGCTTCGTCGCGCGCCGGGCAGCGCGGCTGATCGCCGTCTCCGACTACTTGCGCCGCGAGCTCGAGGCCAAGGTCCCGGAGGCGCGCGGCAAGACGGACGTCGTCGACTGCGGTGTGGACCTCGAGCTCTTTCGGCCACGTCCGGTGCCTGGCACGGGCCAGGGCGAAAACGGGCCCGTCTTTGTCTGCGTGGGCAGCCTGATCGAGCGGAAGAACGTCGTCCGCCTCGCCGACGCGTTCGCGACCCTCGGCACC
>JBKPFD010000087.1:0-5882 GCA_046729155.1 Actinomycetota bacterium | reverse complement strand
CCTGTACACACCCGGCCGGATCATCGCGCTCGACGTCGCAGCCTCGCGCCTGGAGAAGGCCCGAGAATTCGGTGCCGACCTCACGATCGACAACGACCGCGAGAATGCCGTCGAGCGGATCATGGAGCTGACCTCCGGACTGGGAGTCGACGTCGCAATCGAAGCGGTGGGCGTCCCCGAGACGTTCGAGCTCTGCACGGAGCTCGTTCGCCCAGGCGGCCGCATCGCCAACGTCGGAGTCCACGGCGAGCCGGCCACTCTCCACCTGGAGAAGCTCTGGATCCGCGACATCACGATCGTGACGGGGCTCGTCGACACTTTCTCGACCCCGCGGCTCCTGAAGCTGATCGCCGAAGGGCGGCTCGATCCGACGGCCTTCGCCACGCATCGCTTCGAGCCCGGCCACACCGAGAAGGCCTACGACACGTTCGCCGACGCGTCGGCGACGAACGCGCTGAAGGTCGTGCTCACCGCTCATCCGAGCCGGCGAAAGCCGAAGTCCCAGCCCGCCCTGGCAGGGGCCAATGCCTAGCCGCAATCGGGCCGGGCACGAGCTCGACGTTCGTGCCCGGCCCCACTCCCTCGGGGAGCCCGTCGACGTGATCCTCCGCGACGGCGGCACGCTGCGGCTCCATCCACCTCGGCCAAGCGATACCGACGCGGTCCTGGAGTTGCTCGCCGGTCTCTCCGAGCGCAGCCTGTACCTCCGCTTCCACGGGGCACCGAAAGTGCGGCCCCAACTCGTCGAGCCGTTCCTCGAGCCGGATTGGCTCGACCGCGGCGCCCTGGTCGGCACGCTCGCGGACGAGTCCGGCGCAGAGCGGGTCGTCGCGCTCGCCAGCTATGCACGGCTACGAGACCCGCTCGCGGCCGAGGTCGCGTTCGTCGTCGCCGACGCGCACCAGCGTCGCGGCATCGGGACGCGGTTGCTGGAGCAGCTCGCACGGCGAGCCGCGGCAGTGGGCATCGAGCGCTTCGTCGCGGCAGTCGTGCCCGAGAACCGACCGATGCTGCATGTCTTCGAGGACGCTGGCTTCGAGGTCAGCCGAGTGCTGGAGAGCGGCACCGTCGAGGTCGCGTTTCCGATCGAGCCGACCGAGGCGTATCTCACACACGTCGACCAGCGTGACCACCTTGCGGTCGTCGCCTCGCTGCGCCCCTTCTTCGCGCCGTCCAGCCTCGTCGTGGTAGGCGCGTCGACGCGGAAGGACTCGATCGGCGGGCTCCTCTTCCGCAACGTGCTGGCGGCCGAGTTCACCGGCGCCGCCTACCCGGTCAATCGCGGCGGCGAGTCCGTGGGAGGCGTCAAAGGCTACGCGTCGGTCGAGGAGCTGCCGGAGACGCCCGACCTCGCAGTCATCTGCCTACCCGGGGCCCATGTGCTCGAGGCGGCGGAGGCCACCCTGCGCCGCGGGGTCCCTGCCCTGTGCGTCATCTCCGCGGGCTTCGCAGAGACCGGCCGAGAAGGGCTGGAGCGCGAGCGCAGGCTCCTCGAGCTCGTCCGCAGCCACGGCGCAAGGCTGATCGGTCCGAACTGCCTCGGCCTGGCCGTCGCCGCCCCGCGACTGAACGCCACCTTCGGACCACGGCCCCTCCCGCCCGGAACGATCGGCTTCTCCTCGCAGAGCGGCGCGCTCGGCCTCGCCCTCCTCGAAACGGCAGAGGCGCGCAACCTCGGCCTTTCGGCTTTCGTGTCGATCGGCAACAAGGCCGACGTCTCGTCGAACGACCTCCTCGAGTACTGGGAGGACGACCCCGAGACGAACACGATCCTGCTCTACCTCGAGTCGTTCGGCAATCCTCGGCGCTTCGGGCGGATCGCGCGCCGGGTCGCCCGCCGGAAGCCAATCCTCGCCATGAAGAGCGGAACGACGTCCGCGGGCGCGCGGGCCGCGAGCTCCCACACCGCCGCTCTTGCAGGCTCCGAGGCGGCCGTGGACGCGCTCTTCCATCAGGCGGGAGTGCTTCGTGCCGGGACACTCGAGGAGCTCATCGACGCGGCCGCGCTGCTCTCGACACAGCCCCTTCCCGCCGGTCGACGTGTCGCAGTGCTGACGAATGCAGGAGGGCTTGGAATCCTGGCGGCCGATGCCTGCGACGCGCAAGGGCTCGAGTTGCCCGAGCTCACCGACGCCACGCGAGCGCGTCTAGCGCAGTTCCTGCCCGCCGAGGCCAGCCTCGCGAATCCGGTCGACATGCTCGGGTCCGCGACCGCCGAGAGCTACGCCGCGGCGGTGCCGGCTTTGCTCGGCGACCCGCACATCGACGCCCTCGTCGTCCTCTTCGTGCCGCCTGTGACCGCCGGAGCAGAGGAGGTCGCGGCCGCCGTCCTGCGCGCCGTCGAGGCTGTCGGTGAGCGTGACAAGCCGGTTCTCGCCGCGATCATGAGCGCGGAGGGCACGCCGACCTCCCTGCAGGGCACGTCGTCGATCGCGGTCTTTCCCTATCCCGAGTCCGCTGCTCGGGCGCTCGGTCTCGCCGCCCGGAGGGCGGAGTGGCTTCGACGCCCGGCCGGCAGCGTGCCCGTGCTCGAGGGGATCGACGCGAAGACGGGGCGCGCCGTCGTCGAGCGGGCGCTGGCCGGCGCGGACGAGCGGTGGCTGGCGGCGGACGAGGTGCGGACTCTCCTCGAGGCCTATGGCATCCCGTTCGTGCCGGAACGGCAGGCGGCAACCGTCGAGCAAGGGCTCGCGGCCGCCCGCGAGCTCGGCTTCCCGGTCGTCGTCAAGACCGCAGCGGCAGGAGCGCACAAGACCGAGTCCGGCGGAGTGGCGCTGGACCTCCGCGACGAAGAGGCCGTGCGAGAGGCACTCGAGCGCGTCGGTACCCCTGCGCTCGTGCAGCCGATGATCGCCGGCGGCACCGAGCTTCTCGTCGGCATCGTCCAGGATCCGACGTTCGGCCCGCTGGTCGCATTCGGGCCCGGGGGCGTCCTTGCCGAGCTGATCGGGGAGGCGGGCTTCCGGATCGCGCCGTTGACCGACGAGGACGCCCGTGAGCTCGTCCATTCCGGAAAGACAGGACGCCTCGTCGCCGGCTACCGCGGTGCGGCCGCCGCCGACGCCGACTCTCTCCGGGATCTGCTCCATAGGCTCTCGCGGCTCGGCGACGACCTCCCCGAGCTGGCCGAGCTCGACCTGAATCCGGTCCTTGGTCGGCCGGACGGCTGTATCGCCGTGGATGCGCGTGCCCGGGTCCGGAGACCTGAGATCGTGCAGCGAGCAAAGACCTGGTAGTGGCGGCTAAGCGGGGACCGGCCCGGAGTCGGGGGGCTCGGTTCCGTGCGGCCGCGCGAAGATGACGAGCACGCTGAGCCCTTCGTAGCCGGTGAAGCGGTGGTCGGCTCCCGCCGGCACGAACGCCGCCTTGCCCTCCTCGACCGAGATCCGCTCGCCCTCGACCGTCAGCGTCCCGCGACCCTCGAGCACCAGGTAGAGCTCGTCGTCGGCGTGGGCCTGCTGCCGGTCCGGCTCGGGAGCGACGAGAACGTAGACGCCGACCTCGAGTCCCGGAGATCGGTGCACGACCTCGTAGCCGCCGTTCGCCGCAAAGAGCTTCTGCCGCGTGGCCTCGACGTTGAGCGCGTCCACGACTCGACCTTAATCGCGGCCGGTCGCGTACGCTTGCCCGAGGAGCGGAAGCGTGGGAGACAGCATTCGGCTCGGCAGCGTCGCCGGCATCCGGATCGGGGTGAACTGGAGCTGGCTGGTCGTCTTCGCGCTCATCACCTGGACGCTCGCCGCCTCGGTTTTCCCGGACCAGAACCCCGGCCTCTCGGACGGGACGTACGTCGCGATGGCCATCGTCGCGGCGGCGCTCTTCTTCATCACCCTGTTGCTGCATGAGCTGGGGCATGCGGTGGTCGCCCGCCGCGAGGGGATGGAGATCGAGGGAATAACGCTGTGGCTGTTCGGCGGCGTCGCGAAGTTCAAAGGCATGTTCCCGAGCGCAGGCGCTGAGTTCCGGATCGCGATCGCGGGGCCACTCGTCTCGCTCGTCCTCGGTCTGCTCTTCGTCGCGATCGCGGCGATGAGCGACCTGCCGACCGAGGTCGACGGCGTGGCCGCCTGGCTCGGCTTCATCAACCTCATGCTGCTCGTCTTCAACTTGCTGCCCGCCCTGCCCCTCGACGGCGGCCGCGTCCTCCGCGCGGCGCTCTGGCGGGCGCGCGACGATTTCGCCTGGGCGACCAGGGTGGCGGCGAACGTCGGACGCGGCTTTGGCTACCTGTTCATCGCCATCGGCCTCGTCGAGGTCTTCTTCCTGAGCTCGTTCGCCGGCGTCTGGCTTGCGTTCCTGGGCTGGTTCCTGCTCGGTGCCGCGAGCGCGGAGGCGAGCTATCTGGCCACGCGCCAGGTGCTCAGTGACCTCCGCGTGCGCGATCTCATGACGCGCGACCCGGTCACGGTCACGCCCGATGAGTCGATCGGCCGGTTCATGGACGAGGTCGTATGGGCCAAGCGCCATACGACTTACCCCGTCGTCGACGACGGCCGCGCTGTCGGCCTCGTTCCCTTCCGCCGCGTGGCAGAGGTTCCCAGACGCGAATGGGACGAGCGGACGATCGAGGACTGCATGCTGAAGCGCGAGGACGTTCCTACCGTCCGTGAAGACGAGGAGCTCGTCGACGCCCTGGAGGAGCTCAGCAAGAGTCCCGTCGGGCGCGCGCTGGTCGTCGATAACGGCCGCCTCGTGGGCCTGCTGTCCATGACCGACGTCGCCCGTGCGCTCCAGGTCGGTCCGCAGCGGCGGAGACGTCGCCGCCTGACGTCCGCGAGAGCGTAGGCTCGCGCCCATGGCGACCACCAGCGAGCGAACGCGCGCGGAGCGGCCGCTGGCCGAAGACGAGCTGCAGCTGCTCGATGCGTACTGGCGGGCGGCGAACTACCTCTCGGTCGGCCAGATCTACCTCCTGGACAACCCGCTGCTCCGAGAGCCGCTCGCGGCCGAGCACGTCAAGCCTCGACTCCTCGGCCATTTCGGGACGACGCCGGGCCTCAACCTCGTCTACGTCCACCTGAACCGCGCGATCCGTGAACGCGAGCTGAGCGCGATCTATGTGACAGGCCCGGGGCACGGCGGCCCCGGCGTTGTCGCGAACGCGTACCTCGAGGGGACGTACAGCGAGCTCTACCCTCATGTCGCCGCCGGCGAGGACGGGCTGCGCGAGCTGTTCCGCCAGTTCTCGTTCCCCGGCGGGATCCCGAGCCACGCCGCACCGGAGACCCCGGGCTCGATCCACGAGGGCGGCGAGCTCGGCTACGCCCTCGCGCATGCGTTCGGTGCCGCATTCGACAACCCGGACCTGCTCGTCGCCTGCGTGGTCGGAGACGGCGAGGCCGAGACGGGCCCGCTCGCGACGAGCTGGCACTCGAACAAGTTCCTCAATCCTGCGCGGGACGGCGCCGTGCTGCCGATCCTGCACCTGAACGGCTACAAGATCGCGAACCCGACGGTGCTCGCGCGCATCCCCGAGGACGAGCTCGTCTCCCTGTTCGAGGGCTACGGGTACCGGCCGTTGCTCGTCACCGGCGGCTTCGACGGCGAGGCGCCGAAGGATGTGCACCAGCGCTTCGCAGCGACTCTCGACGACGCGCTCGACGACATCGAGCAGATCCAGCGGGCCGCGAGGGCCGGCGACGACGACCGCCGCCCGCGCTGGCCGATGATCGTCCTGCGCACGCCGAAAGGCTGGACCGGGCCGAAGGAGGTGGACGGCCTGCCGGTCGAGGGTACGTGGCGCTCGCACCAGGTGCCGCTGTCCGGTCTCGCGCAGGCGCCCGAGCATGTGACGATGCTGGAGCGCTGGCTCCGCTCCTACCGCCCCGAAGAGCTGTTCGACGGCGAAGGGCGACCCGTCGACGAGGTCCTCGAGCAGGTGC
>JBKPFD010000086.1:0-2382 GCA_046729155.1 Actinomycetota bacterium | reverse complement strand
TATTCCTCGGCAGGGTGCCGCGTCAGATTCGTCTTGCCGCTTCCATCGGCCCCCATCACGAAGACCTCCGAATCGTCCGAGCTGACGGGAGCAGGCGTGACGAAGGCGATTCTCGTCCCGTCGGGCGACCACGCTGGATCGAATCCACCTGCCGGTCCGCCGGTGAGATTCGTCTGACTGCTCCCGTCGGCATTCATGACGAAGATGTCGCTACCGCCCAACCCGTCGCCACGCGCAAACGCGATCTTCGTGCCGTCGGGCGACCAGCTAGGGTCGAACCCTCCCCCGCGGTCGTTTGTCAGGTTGGTTCGGCCGTTACCTCGAGCGTCGACGACTACGACGTCGGAGGCGAGGCCTCCAGCACTCGTGAAGGCAATCCTTGTCCCGTCGGGCGACCAAGCCGGCTTGAAATCGTCCCCGGGAGCATTTGTCACCCTGAGACGCCCACCCCCGTCGGCATTCATCACGAAGAGGTCGTAGGCCCCGCCAGAGCCGGGGGCGTCGAACGCGATCTTCCTGTTGTCCGGCGACCAGGCGGGATTAAATTCGTCTGCCGCAGTCTCCGTTAGGCCCGCCCGGTGCGTCCCGTCGCTGCGCATGACGAAGAGGTCGAAATTGACGATCGGGGCTGAATCCTGGACGGGATCCAGCCAAGGACCAGACTTCGCGGTAGCGGCCGTTCCGGAGCCGTCCGAGACGACGATCAGCAGAGCGGCGGTGGCGATGCCCGCGAGCGAGAGTGTCGTTCTGCCGACGTTCACCAGCCGGTGATAGCACGCGCCTACCACGGCGCACTTGACCAATTCGGGTCAGGTGACGCCGATGCCGGCCGCGAGCTCGCGCGAGATCGCATGCTCGGTCTTGCCGACGCGCACCGTCAGCGGACCGCCGAACGGCGCCGCGTTGCGCAGCTTCACCTTGCGCCCGGGGACGAGCGCCAGGCTCTTCAGGTAGCGCAGAAGCTCGTCGTCGTCGCTCGGTACCCGCCGAATCGTCGCCTCGTCACCCGGCTCGAGGCTCGCGAGCGTCTTCAGCCGCGAGCGGTCGAGCTTCAGGTCGCGGTCGGGAATCGGATCCCCGTGCGGGTCGTGCGTCGGGTAGCCGAGCGAGCGGTCGATTCGTGCCTCGAGCTCCTCCGAGAGCGCGTGCTCGAGCCGGTCGGCCTCGATGTGCACCTCGTCGAGCGGAAGCCCGAGCGCCTGCGCGAGGTACTGCTCGAGGAGCCGGTGGTGGCGGATGACCTCGAGCGCGACGCGCTCTCCGGCCGGCGTGAGCTCGACACCCCGGTACGGCGCGTGCTCGGCCAGTCCGAGCGCAGCGAGCTTCTTCACCATCGCCGTGGCCGAGGGCGGTCGGACTCCCAGCCGCTCCGCGATGGCTGACGTCGTTGCGCGACGCCCCTCCAGCCGGAGCTTGTGGATCTCCTTCAGATAGTCCTGCGTCGCGTCGCTGAGGCCCTTGATCACGATTCCCAGTGTAGACTAAAAGAAGATTTCGCCATGGCTAAATTCACTCGCAAGCAGATTGTCGCGGGCGGTCTGCCGCTCGTAGCGGCCGCGCCGTTCGCCAAGCTCGCCTGGCCGAGCCCGGCCCACGGCGAACGCCTCGCCACGCACGAGGGCCACGAACACCCCGCGCTCGGACACGCCGCCATGATCGGCGACGAGGCGCCCGCTCCAGGCGGGCCGCACGATCAGGACTACGCGCTCATCCCCCCGAAGGCGCTCCCTCACAGCCCGGGCCGCGTACGGAGCTACCAGCTCGTCGCGCACGACCGCACGATCGAGGTCGCGCAGGGGGTCGAGTTCCCTGCGTGGACGTACAACGGCACCGTTCCGGGCCCGGTGATCCGGGCGACCGAGGACGACCTCCTGCGGGTCGAGTTCATCAACGTGGGCTCGCATCCGCACACGATCCACTTCCACGGCATCCACCCCGGGAAGATGGACGGCGTTTTCGAGATCGTCGAGCCCGGCGACGCGTTCACCTACGAGTTCCCGGCGCGCCCGTACGGGATGCACCTCTATCACTGCCATGCGACGCCGCTGAAGAAGCACATCCACAAGGGCCTCTACGGCGCGTTCATCATCGACCCGCCGAAGCCGCGCCCGCCCGCCCGCGAGCTGGTCATGGTCATGAACGGCTACGACACCGACGGCGACGGGGAGAACAACTTCTACACCGTCAACGGACGCGTCTTCTACTACGCGACGTATCCCATCCGCGTCAAGAAGGGCGAGCTCGTGCGCATCTACCTCGCAAACCTGACCGAGTTCGACCTCGTCAACTCGTTCCACCTGCACGGCGACTTCTTCCGCTACTACCCGACGGGCTCGAGCGACCGGTTCGAGTACACGGACACGGTGATGCTCTGCCAGGGCC